>JAYUWT010000001.1:0-2434 GCA_043753405.1 Saprospiraceae bacterium
TCGTAAACATCCATCTGAGCATAAATACCGAGGTCGAAAGCTGCAACCATAAGTACACCAGCAATGGCTCCGGTTAGTGCACCGGATTTTGCAGTTCTGATATTCGATATATAAAGAATGTAAGCAATAAGAAAACCAAACAAAAGATTACTCAGGATCATTGCCCAGAATATCATGCCTTCTTCTGAACGAAAAACTACAGCATTCGTAGTATGCTTACCCATATAATCTATAAGCAATATCCCCCACACAAGCCAGCCCATGAAAAAATTAATGACACCACCGAGCAATCCGCCGACAATGAATTTTGGAAAGTCCATAGTATTTGTTTTTAGGTGAGAAATGGTTTGTATAAGAAACAGCAGACTATCTTAAGAGATGATCTTTGACCTGAACGCAATGGAGAGTGCTTCCGACAAACTGTTCACGTGCATTTTATGGTAGATCTTTTTGATATGAGAGTGTACGGTTTCATAGGCTATTCCCAGTTCAGAGGCAATCATTTTATAACTTAATCCATTGCTAAGCTTAATGAGTATCTCTTTCTCACGTGGACTGAGATGATATTCTTCATTTTTTTGATCAGGTGCAATCTGCTGAAACATATGGATGATCTTCAGTGCTATTGCAGGGCTGAATGCAGCACCACCTTTATAAACGTCCTGAATGGCATCTAGCATTTTTTGGGGGTGAGAGTCTTTGGTGATGTATCCATAAGCTCCCGAACAAAGAGCTGAAAACACTTTGTCTTCATTGTCAAAAATGGTCTGGATAAGTATCCTGATTTCTGGATGCCATTCCCTGATCTTTTTGGTTGCTTCGATTCCATCTATGCCTTTCATTTCGATATCCATCAATACCACTTCAGGTTTTGAAGATTCTATGTCTGCCAGCAGATTATTACAGTTTGGAAAGGCGCCAACACAAACATATCCGTCTGTAGTGTTCAGAATGGTCTCATAAGCTTCGCTCATTATAGCATTATCTTCAAAAATTGCCACACGTATGTCCATGTCTCTAATTTCAGGTATTTTGATTTTATCTGGACTACCCAATTCAGGGGATTCTCAAAGATACTCTCACAGTCGTTCCCTTATTGCAGGTTTGCAAATCAAGTTCCGCGTGCATTTCATCCGCTCGTTCCCTGATATTTCTCAATCCATTGCCATTTATTGCAGTGGCTGGATCAAATCCTTTTCCGTCGTCACTGATCTCCATAACAAGTCTGTCCTTGGATCGTTTCATTTCTACATTGAGATTTCTGCATTCGGAATATTTAATCGCATTGTTGATTGCTTCTTTTGCTATAAGGTAAAGATTTTTCCTGTCTTCCATATTCAACCGCTGATCGTTCAGAATTCCTGATTCGGAAAATTTAACCTTCACACCGTGCGCCTCAGCAACAGAAATAGCATAGCTATGAAGTTTTCGGTATACTTTAATAAACCGGTCATTATCGGGGTTAATTGTCCAAACAATATCATTCATTGAACTGAGTACCGTTTCACAGTATCGCTGCACTTTTTGCAGATAACTCCTGGTGATGTCAATATCCACATCAATTTTCTCTTCAGCCATTTGAGAAAAAATCCTGATGCCACTCAGGGAAGATCCTACTTCATCATGAAGGTCCCTGCTGATCCTGTTCCTCATGCTAAGCATATTGAGTTTCTGCTGCAAACGATATTTGAATAACCAGAAAATAAGTAACGAGATAGCTGCAAGGCATATAAGAAAGAACAACCATGTTTGGAGAAAAGGACGGGTTATACTGAATGAAACAGTCCTTGATTTACTCCATTCGTTCTTATTGTAAGAGGCCTGTACTTCAAAATTATAATTACCGGGTTTAAGGATGCTGAACATGGCCCTGTTGTTACCTTGGGAATACAACCAGGTATCTGATGCTCCTATTAAACGATATCTGAAATATATATCCTGCGGAAACTCAAAATCGTTGGTAGTAAATTCAAATTCCCAATTATTCATTCTGTATGGGACTATCATCGAGTTTTGTAAAATAGTATCCCTATTATTGATCTTTGTCCTTGTTATCATTATGTCCGGAGTCAATCTTGATGATGCAAGCAAACTTTCCGGATTGATGAAGTCGATACCTGCTGTTCCTCCAAATACAAGGGTGGTATCGTTCATTTTGCAGGATGAATAGCTGTTGTATTCGGAATTGACAAAACCGTGCCTTTTCCCGAAGTTCCTGAATTTGTTTTCTGTGATGTCGAAGCAGGATAACCCCTTATTTGTACTCACCCAGATATTTCCAGATCTGTCGTTCTGGATCTGGTATATATAATTGTCGGGAAGCCCTGCTTTCACATCAAATCTTATGTATTTCATGGAAGGCAGCTTCATTTTGATCAGACCTTCTTCTGTAGCCAGCCAAAGAGTGCTGTCACCGGTGTAAAGTGCATCAACG
>JAYUWT010000002.1:0-17146 GCA_043753405.1 Saprospiraceae bacterium
ATGTCGACAATGTAAGGGTAAGATACCGGGGTGAAAATGATTCTCGCGGATATGCACGCGGGATAGATTTCAGGATTAATGGAGAATTCGTATCTGGCTTTGAAAGTTGGCTAAATCTGTCGTTCTTAGATACAAAGGAACTGATCCATGGGGTTCAACACAAAGATGTATTTGGCAAACCGGTCACTTTTGTTCCTCGGCCTACTGACAGAACTTTTACCGGTTCATTATATTTTCAGGATTATTTACCCAAGAATAAAAATTTCAAAACCCATCTACAACTTAATTTTGGTTCCGGATTACCTTACGGTCCTCCCGGAGAAAATCTGGAGCAAAGAAATGCAGTCAGGTTCAAATTGTACCAAAGAGTAGATATTGGGTTTTCTTATCAATTGTGGGACGATATAAACAAAGAAGAAAAACCACAACACCTTTTCCGCTTCACCAGAAGAACATGGATCAGCCTGGAAGTATTCAATCTGATGGATGTCCAGAATGTCGCTTCTGTCAATTGGGTCAAGGACTTCAACAATATTTATTATTTCTTTCCGGTCAATCTTACATCAAGGAGGTTTAATCTGAAATTAAGAATGGACTTTTAGGAGTTGAGAGATGAGAGTTGAGAGTGGAGAGTTTGGCAGAGATGAAACGGTTGAGCTTGGATTAGAGGGCTGATGGCTAATGGCTAATGGCTGATGGCTGATGGCTTTGGTGCGGAAACGAGAAAGCTTGCACTCATTAGGAATTGACAATGACAATTGACAATAGTGCGATGAATAAAAAGGACCAGTTTTATTTATAATATTTCTAATAATATTACGGAGCGGCCTATAGCCTATTGCTTACAGCATACAGCTGGTTGAGAGTTGAGAGTTGAGAGTGGAGAGTGTGGCGGAGATGAAACAGGATCGAAAATTATAAATATTTATCATTGAAAATCTTGCGGAGCGGCCTATAGCCTACAGCTTAAAACCCGGTAACTAATTTTACTGATCTAAATGAAAGCAAGCTTTCATACCTCTGCGGCCTCTGTTCCGGTCAAACAGATTTACTCATTTATGACGGAATTATAAGAATAGTATCAGGCCAATTTAATGTTCACAAATCCCAACTTCTCAAAATCGAAATACACAAAAAATCAAGTTTCTGTTAAACTGCGCGATCACAAATCCTTTGCATTATCTTTCAACTTTCATCAACCAGAAACTGCGGCTCTTCCCTGAATCTCTCCCAGTCATCCATGCATTGCTGATACATTTCCCTCATTTGTCTTTGTTCGACCCGGGACACGCGGTCAAAATTTCCATCTTCATCCCGAAACCATTGATTAAGATAGATCATCATATTGAAACACATGGTTAGCTGGCCCGTAGCGATCAGTTTATGTAAAACCTCATTCATTCCTTCAGTTTCCGTAAACCAAAGTGTGGTGCCGAAACCCGATGCTTCTCGAACAGTATTTGTTATGTTAGCTCCTACAAAATTGTCATAAGTTGCATCATCATTGTCAGTTAAACTACCTTTATATCTGGCAAAATCCTGTTCTATCAATCCTCTTATCAGGGTAGTAATACGCCTTAATTTATAAGCATCATTTTCATAAAGCTTATTATAATTAAACCGCCTGACTACTTTTAAGAAAACTTCATGCATTAGGATAGACAATGAAGCCACTCTGTCTTTAAGCAGAACAGAAAGTGTTCCAAATGGAACTTTTGCTATAGAAAGGGGACCTATTTTGCTTTTGTAGAATTCAAAATTACTTCCGATCATTTGCCGGAAAATTTTTCTGATTTTAATGATGGCTATGTTTTGGATCCATAGTTTGAAAATAAAAAATGTCCCTAAGAAGAGTGAAGATCCAAGGCAGATACCTGTCAGAAAATTGACTTGATAACCTTTGATAAATGGTAAAATTAATAGGGTAATTATTAGCAAAAACATTCCAATATTTAACCACTTATTGTACTTCACAAACTCCTGAAATGTACTCATGGCGAACCAATTGTCCTTTGGTTTACTCGGTTGGAAGTGGGTCATATTTGGAGAGGAAACATCAGAGACTATGATCAGATCAAAATATGGAAGTTCTCCATTTTTGGCATTATATTTTAAGATACTTTCCAAACCTTGATTGTCATAGATCCCGCCATCCATCAAGCCTACACTTTGTGATTGGGAGGCAAAGGAATTTAATTTTAAAGATGTGGCATGTCTGAAATCTTCAGGCCAGACCATAGGTTCGAAGCCTCCGGGGAAACAGGAAGATGATGCGAGAACATCTGCCAGTTTTATCTCCACAGCCACATCATATGGCACCTTGACCTTCGCACTACCGTTTGGTTTACCTTTATTCCGGAACCTGAAATTGAGCCCATTATTAAATTCCGTACTATTGAACACAACAGCTTCAAGATGAGAATCAATGTGTCTGAATTCTTCCAGGGTTTTGCCGAATGTAAAATGTTCATCATAGATCTCAGCAAATGCATTGATGATATTTCTTCGCTTGGTGGCATTATTCCAATTCCCCTGAGCACTGAGTTTGATGAAACTTAATTTGAGAATATCCAGCTCTTTGAGGTTATTAAAAAGAAATTGATATATCTCCTGGAATGTCTTATCCTCTTGTTTTTGTAGAGCATAAATAACACCTGGGATTGTTCCTCCGGACACTGTCGATATCATTTTGACCTGCAAAAGTAAAGGGCTTCCTCCCCAGGAAAGCCGATTCAGATAGGACATGGTGCCAAGGTGAAATGACGCTGCACGGTAACCTCCACCAGAAAAACTCAAAGCAATCTTATTAAATGGGTGTTGGGGGCAAGTGGATTCGGCCATATTTGTAACATTGTAAATTGGTAAAGTTAAATGTACAAAAAGTTTTGAAAGTTGATCGTTCCACTATTTTCAGCACTCAACTTTCAATTCAATTCATGAAAACTAAGTTTCAAAATTTGAGTTTAGTAGAAAATATTTTCCATGCTGGGGACCTCCTATTTTATAAATATAAATGGTGTTGATGTTGAAATAAAGATTGCCAAAAGTACTGGGCGTAATATTCGAATGTCATACAGAGACATGAAAGGAAGGATCTCAATTCCACGTGGAACTAGTCAGCAGTCGGTTGAAACCACAAAAACTTCCATGAATAAATGGCTTCGTGAACTATCATTAAAGAAACCTCATTTGTTTGCACACCGGGGCCCGGGTGCTTTGGAAAGCACTGCGATCGACCTGATCGGTAAAACTTATGAACTTGTGATCAATATTAATATTACCAATTCAAGGATCAGGGGAAAAAAGAAAGATGGCAGGATCATTATTGAATTGCCTTTGCAGATAGTCAATGATCTGTCAGCGAGAAAAAAATATGTACCCAGGATCCTTTCGAAATTATTTGCAACGGAGATCGCCGACAGAATTCACGAGATTAATGATCGGACCATCAGAGGCAAAGTAGGAAAGGTGACCATTCGAAGCGCTGCATCAAGATGGGGCAGCTGCACCGGTAAAAATGATATCATGATCTCCAACAGGCTCCTGCTTGCTCCTATTGAAATATTAGATCACGTCATAGTCCACGAATTAGCACATACAGTCTATAAAGATCATTCCATAAGGTTCTGGCGATTGGTAGCTGCTCATGATTCCGCGATGAGGCAACATCATCATTGGTTAAAGATCAATGGAGCGTCACTGAACTATTAATTCACGATCTTTAATTTGTGCGTTTTTATCTTTTAAAATAATCGGAAAGTTAAGGCACTAAACCAAATTTTATTTTGTTTTAGGAAAACCTCAATAAATTTATCGGAAGTCAAATTAAGTACTTCTATCGATTATTTAGGTGATTTTAGCTAAATACCGTTTTATGTTTGGCGTTAACAATAATTAATTTTAGACATTAATAATATTTTGTTTAAACTGTAATACGCTGATAATTATACTGATTGTCTTCTTTTTAACAATTTTCTATTTTTTGATATATTTTTATTATAAAAATTATTTTGTTTAGATGAAATCAAAAAAATATATTTGCTATTCATTCTTAGATTAAAAATATTCATTGTAAAAACTAAAACAAATTTTATATGACAAACGCACCAGTCCAAAATGAAACGAAATCCGGCTCTATTCTCCCATTAATTGTTATTCCTGTATCATTTGTATTAGGATGGCTCATTTATAAATTTGTGTTTGGAGCTGCAAGCCATTTCAAAGGTGGCGATAATACACAAGATCCCTTACCGGGTGACTATATGGGTGTGATCTATAAAGGTGGATTTATTGTACCTATTTTATTAGGCCTTCTATTTATCACGATCATTTTTACAGTTGAAAGATTTATATCTATTTCCAGAGCTGCAGGTAAGGGCCCTGTTGATAAATTTGTGAGAAATGTTCAATACTCCTTGTCCAAAGGTGATGTCAGTGCTGCTATAGCAGCTTGTGATAAACAACAAGGATCAGTGGCTAATGTGATCCGTTCAGGTATCACTACATATGATAAAATGATCAATGACACTGTATTGGAAAAAGAACAAAAAATAGCTGCTATTCAAAAGGAAGTAGAGGAAGCAACTTCTCTCGAACTTCCATCACTTGAGCAGAACTTGCCGATCATAGCTACTATTGCCACAATAGCTACGCTTGTAGGTCTGATAGGTACGGTATTAGGTATGATCCGGGCATTTGCCGGTATGGCTACTTCCGGTGCACCCGATGCGTCAGCATTGGCGACCGGTATATCAGAGGCTCTTATCAATACTGCATTAGGTATCACTACCTCTGCTATTGCTATTGTAGCGTACAGTTATTTCACTACCAGGATCGATAGTATGACATACAGGATCGATGAAGCAGGTTATAGCTTACAACAGCAGTTTGCGTCCCAACATAAATAATAGACGAAAATAAATCGTTTAATTATCTGTAAGACAATTCATTAATAGCAAAAAATAAAGTTCTATGCCTAAGCATAAAATAGCCAGGAAAAGTACCATAGTAGATATGACGGCCATGTGCGATGTCGCCTTTCTATTGTTGACATTTTTCATGTTGGCGACTAAATTTAAACCACCTGATCCTGTTGAGGTCACTACACCGGCTTCTATCTCAGATTCCAAACTTGCTGAAACAGACCTTATGTTGATCACGATAGATAAAGATGGACGTGTCTTTTTTGAAATGGATGGAATTCCGACGAAGAGAAATTTGATCGAAGCAATAGATAAGGACAGAGGCTTAGGCTTGACAGCAGAAGAAAAAACACATTTTGCTTTAAGCTCAGGTATTGGAGTTCCTTTTAATCAGCTTAAAGGATTATTGAAGTTGGCACCGACGGAACAGAAATCATTTAAATCCACAGGTATTCCTGTTGATACTTCTCTTGCAGAGCAAAATGAACTGTTTAAATGGGTTGCTTATGGGCGTACTGTTAATCCTAATGCCCGGCTGGCAATAAAGGGAGATGGCGGTGCTAAGTTTCCTGTAGTAAAGAGTGTTTTTGCCACATTGGCAAATGATAAGGTCAAAGGTTATAAGTTTAACCTGGTTACGAGCTTGAAAGGTGATCCGAATAAACCGGAGGAAGTAAAATAATTTTAAAACAATTTTTGCAATATAACTAAATACTGTTATGGCTCAAATGGATACCGCCGATTCCGGTGGGAAAAAAGGAGGAAGTAAGACCAAAAAATTATCTACAAGAGTAGATCTGACACCTATGGTGGATTTGGCTTTTTTATTGATCACATTTTTTATGCTGACTACTACAATGAATAAACCTCAGTCTATGGAGATCAATATGCCGGTTAAACCAAAACTCGGCGATCCACCGCCTCCTGAGGTGGAAGCTTTTAAGGTAATGACCCTAATTCTTGGCGCCAATGACCTTATATGGTATTATGAAGGACTGAAAGATCCGGAAATTAAGAATGCTACTTTTACAGAGATCAGGGGATTGATCCTGGATAAGAAAAAAAGAGTAGAAGCGGGTAGACCTAATGATAAGACTAAAACAGTGATCATTATTAAACCTACCGACGAAGCCAACTATAAAAATGTGGTGGATATCCTGGATGAGATGGCTATAGATGGAATTAATACCTATGCCATGGTACCTGTGACACCACAGGAATTGAAATTATTGGATAATGTTAAAAATGCCGGGGCACCGCCTCCTGCTCAACAATAAAAATATAACGTAAAAATTAGTTGTAAAAGACAACTTTATAACTTAACTTTGCGTTATAAAAATAAAAGTCATTATGAATAGTGAAGAAATATTAAAAGCGGATATGCTCGACCTCATTTTCGATGGTCGTAATAAGTCTTATGGTGCATATGATATGCGTAAGAGATATCCAAAAGCTGTAGGTAAAGCACTTTTGGTGGGTGTTTTCTTAGCTTTGGCAATATTAGGATATTCAGTGTTAAAAGATCGTTTTGCTGATTTCCTTGCTGATGATACAGAAGTTGTAGTAGATCTGGCAGATCTGGCTCCACCCCCACCTATGGATGAGACCAAGCCACCACCGCCTCCGCCACCGGAAGCACCTCCACCACCTGAAAGAGCATCTGTACAATATGTACCCCCTGTAATTAAAGAAGTAGTGGCCAAGGAGGTCGAATTGGCAACTGTAGAAGATCTTAAAGAAAAAGATCCGGGTGTCAAAACAGTAGAAGGAGATCCGAATGCTAAAGTAAATATTAATACGGATGCTGATATAAATCCGGGCCTGATAGAAGCTACAGAGAAAAAAGTAGTAGTTGATATACCGGATGAAAATAAAGTGTTTACAGTTGTAGAACAACAACCGGAATTTCCGGGTGGTCAGGGAGCCATGTATAAGTGGATCGGTGAAAACCTGAAATATCCAAGTGAGGCCAGAAGTAATGGACTGCAAGGAAAGGTGATCATGCAGTTTACAGTTGAGAAAGATGGTTCTATCAGTTCTGTCAAGATCATCAGAGATGGAGTAGGTGGAGGATCGGGCGATGAGGCTGCGAGAGTTGTTAAAAAAATGCCGAGGTGGAAGCCGGGGCGTCAGAACGGTAAATCTGTAAGGGTTCAGTACACATTGCCTGTAACTTTTAAATTGGAAGAATAACACTTTTGTTAAAAAAACAATAAGAAATAGCAATATGGAATTTAACCCTGTTGCTATTTTGTTTTTATAAAAAAACTAAATTGACTGAAAGATTAAATCCGTTGACAACTTCCTATAGTTTATTGGGAACTGTTCTGGCACTCATTATTGGAGTCTTTTTTACGGGTTTAGGAATAGCCATGTTGACCAACATAGTAATAGTTCCCAACAGTGAAGGGAACATGTCAAAATTATTTGGAGCTTTATTAGTTGTGTATGGAATATTCAGACTTATAAGGGTTTATTTGAAATTCAAATCTCAACAGGTAAAAAGGGATGATGCTTAGAAGTTATATATGGATATATTTATTGAGCGCTTTACTTTTATTAGGTTGCAATCAATCCAAGGTGACGGAACGCGACACGCCTACATCGGGAAATATCCATATTGCTGTTGATGAAACATACAAATCTCTCGCAGATAGCGAAATTACAGTTTTTCATTCCATTTATGGTAAGTCAAAAATAACTGTTGATTTCCTGCCTGAGGCTTATGCTGTTCAGCAATTGTTAAGTGACTCGGCCCGACTTATTATGATAGGAAGAGAATTGAATGTTCAGGAATTGGAAAAATTTAAAAAATTAAAATACGACCCAAAATATACAAGGATCGCAGTTGATGCTATTGCAGCTATTGTTCATCCGAAAAATAAAACAGAAATTCTCGACATGGATCAGGTTAGAAATATTCTGATCGGGACGATGACTAAATGGGAAGATAAGGGTAATATCCAGGTAGTTCTGGACAATCAGGGCAGCGGCACTATAAGCTTTTTAAGGGACTCAATCCTGAAGGGAGGAAACCTCGGGAAATCCGTCTTTGCCTTAAAAAATAATCAGGAAGTACTTGAATATGTTGCGAAGCATGAGAACAGTATTGGCTTCATAGGTGTTAACCTTATTAGTAGCTTTGATAAGGATGCAAACCAACAGTTTTTATCGACCATAAAACCCCTTGGGATTTCGAGAAAATCTAACGATGAAGCATTCGAACCTTATCAGGCATACATTGCGACGAGGCAATATCCCCTTATCAGATTTGCTAATTTAGTGATCAATGAGCCTTACAATGGATTGGGAAGTGGTTTTGGAGCCTTCGTAGCTTCCGATAAAGGACAAAGGATCATACTAAAAGACGGCCTTGTCCCGGCAACTCAACCTGTAAGATTAATAGAGATGAATCCAACAAATGACCCATATAATTCAAATTGATAACCATAAATTAATCAAAAATGATGTATAAAAAAATTCAGTTAATTTGCTCCTTTATGCTGCTTGTATTGTACGCAGGAGCGCAGGACATAGAAACGGCATATAAAATGCTTTCATATGGCAAAACTGAGGAAGCCATTGCCATTGCTACTAAGGTAGCTAGTGCCAATCCTGCTAACTTTAGCAATCAGTTTTCACTATATAACTTGCTGAATGCAGGAGGAAAATATGCGGAGGCAAATAAAGTGTTAGCCGGTATCAAGGCTGCTGATGTAAAAGGAGCTTACGGTAAAACCGCTGATATCCTTATGAGACTTGAAGCCGGAGCGAATCCGGATGACCTGACTGCGGATACGGATAAGGCAATAAGAAAAGGTAAAAAAGCCAAAGGATTTTTATATAGAACAGTTGGCGAATATTTCCTATTCAGTCAGAAGAAAAATCCGGTTAAAGCAATAGCTTATATCAAGACAGCCATAGATGATCACAGTCTTAACAATGCTTCCACGAGAATGCTACTGGGTGATGCTTACAATACTAAGAATGATGCAGGAAATGCGGTCACCAATTATGAATATGCCATGGAACTCGATAAGACCAGTGCCGTGCCTCATTACAAAATAGGTACCACATATATCAGGGCAAAAAATTATGAATTCGGTGTTCCTGAATTAAGAAAAGCAATCGAAGTAGATCCTAATTATGCATTGGCATATAAGGACCTGGGTAAATACTACTATGATGTGACCAAATATTCAGAAGCTAGGGATAATTATGGTAAATATATTACGATGGTTAAGCCTACCATGATAGAAAATGTTCAGTATGCCAACATACTTTATCTTTCCAAAGATTATGAAAAGGCAATTGAGGTGATGAAGAAAGTGAAACAGGAAGATCAGGCAAGAAGATATCCAATCATAGATAGACTTTTGGGTTTTTCATATTATGAAACCGGAAAGTATGATCAGGCAAGTGAGTTGATGGGCAATTTCTTTGCCAATCATGATACCACCAAAATATTGGCTGAAGATTATATCTATTTAGGTAAAATCCAGGATAAATTAGGAACAGATAGCATTTCTATGGCCAATTATGATAGTTTATCCAGACTAAGCTATCTTACTGCATTTGAAATGGATTCTACTCTGGAGGGTGAGATTAAAGCCTTTGCGGACACACTATACGTTCAGAAAAAGTATGATGCTGCGGGTATGTTTTATTCTGCCAGAGCAAAATCAACCAATCTTGCTGTTGACTATTTTTTGGCAACAAGAGCAGACTATCTGGGAGGAAACAATACAAGGGGTATTGAATCCGCAGAAGGTATTATAAGGAAATTACCGGAAGATTATACGGGTTATCAGTGGAAAGCTCGTCATCTAGCATCGTCGGATATAATTAATAAAGGAGCTGAGGCAGTTCCATTCCACGAGAAAGTAATTGAAAAAGCGAGTGTGGATAAAGCTAAAAATGTGGCAATAATCCTTGAATCTCTCAATTGGTTGACAGTATATAACATCAATGTCAAGAAGGATTATGTCAAAGCTCAGGTATATAATGACCAGGCCCTTGAGATCGATGCTTCCAACGAACAGGTCCTGAACTTAATGAATTTTTTGATAGAGGCTTCAAAACCTAAGAAGGAAACAACAACAAAGGAAACAACAAAGAAGAAAACCACAAAAAAGTCAACAACTAAAAAGACAACAAAAGCAAAAAAAGGATAATTTTATAATTCTAAAAACAGTAAGGAGTGGTAGGTGACTATCACTCTTTTTTTTTGCAATTGCCGTTGGCTTTAGCCAACGGACAACGAAGTTGTCAAAATGGCTTTAGCCACATTTATCATTTGAACAGGAAGCAACTTTAAATTCCAGCATAAATTTATTTTTATTTTATAACTTAAATTTTAGTTGAAATGTAACTTTTATAACGTATATTTACGTTATAAAATAAAAACATTATGACAAGTGATCAAATTTTACAAGCAGACATGTTGGACATTCTGTTTGAAGGGCGCAATAAAAAATACGGAGCATACCAGTTAAGAGTAAAAAAAGATGAGGACCATGCAAAAGCATTGTTAGTTGCAATCATTGTGACTCTTGCAATTTTTGGTTATTCGTTTTACAGAGAGTTTTATGCGATAGAGATTGTCGACGAAAAAATTAGTGAACCATATAAATTTATACCTATTGTTTCTAGTGTTCCGAATGAAACTAAAGACATTTATATCCCTCAACCCAACTCTGCTGAAGTAACAACTTTAGAAATTAATAAACCATTTATAATTAAAGACAATGCTCCCGATCCTACCAGCCTGACTTCCGTTCCCGACTTTATACGAAAGGATAACGGCCAAAATAGCCGGAATGGAGTTCCAAATGGGCAGGATATTTTTGATATTAATATGGATGTTAATCCGGGATTATTTGAAGGAAAAAAACCAGCTTTCATGCCAGTTGTTGAAGAGGAAAAAGAATTATTTACAGTTGTTGAACAACAACCTGAATTTCCGGGCGGAGAAAGCGCCATGTATAAATGGATCTCTCAAAATTTGACCTACCCTCAGGAAGCAGTACGCAATGGATTTACCGGTAAGGTTATAGTACAATTTATTGTTGAAAACAACGGTTCAATAACGGGAGTCTCTGTAGTAAGGGATGCAGTCGGGGCCGGAGCAGGACCGGAAGCTAAAAGGATTATTGAAAAGATGCCGGAATGGAAACCGGGTCGTCAGAATGGAAGAAATGTAAGGGTTCAGTTTACGATTCCAATAAGTTTCAGTTTGGATTAATATTCATCTATTTTACAATTGGGGCTAAAGCTGATAGGTTCAATCATTCATCCCCATTACTTAAAACCTATTGCAATTGAATTGCTCCATTACGGTTTAGAGAATTATCTACCAATTCCCGTTGGCTTTAGCCAACGGACAATAATTTATATTCATCACATATTTGAATCAAGATTTCTTTTTATTTACTTGAACCATTCTCCATTTACTATACATGGTTTTTGTTATTTTTGCAAAAAATTTAACATGTTTACCATCAATATATATTTACGTTTTGCTTTAATAGCCGCCTGCATTGTCATAGGTGTAGTGCTTACAATGATGTATGGTTTCTGGTATGCATTTCCGCTATACCTCATTGGTCTGATCTTATTGGCAGGATATTTACTAGTCGGGACAGTTCAATCCGCAAGTAAGATCATGCAGGCACAGGACATGGAAGGAGCTAAAAAAAGACTGAATATGACCCTTTTCCCTAAATTGCTTTTTGGTCCCGGCAGGTCTGCCTACTACATGTTAAAAGGATCTCTCGCTATGCAGGGCAAAGATTACAACGAGGCGAAAGTATTATTTAAAGAAAGCGAAAACTCCAAATATACCACAGACAATGAAAAAGCGATGATCTATCTACAACAGGCCAACTTATCTGCGGTTAAAAACAATTACAAGGAAGCTGCCATGTTTGTCAAAAAGACGGATGACCTTAAAGTAACTGAACCAATGATCAAAGATCAGATCAAACAGTTTAAACAAGCCTTAGGCAAATCCGGTCAAATGAATATGACCAACAGGATTGCTGCCAGTCAAAGAGGCGGATCTAAACAACGTCGACCTAAGATGCGTTAAGGAAGGACATGGTAATACCTGCATTCCACAATTGCATTTTTAATAAACGCTCTTTCCTTATTAAGATAACCCTAATGTTGTGGCTGTCCCTGTGGAGTACTATTTTGGCTGCACAGGATATAGAAATCGATACCATCACCTACACAGGATTAAAGAAGACCCGATCATATATTCTTGATCGTGAATTAACCTTTCGTCCCGGAGATACCATTCATCTAAAAGATATCCAGGAATTATTTGCAAGCAATGAGAGCAGGTTATTGAATACCGGATTGTTTGTGGAAGCAAAGATCAATTTACTGGCACTGGACCTGAATAAGAAAAAAGTGCACATCCAGATAAAGCTCAAAGAAGGATTGTTCATTTATCCTGCACCCTTATTCGAATTTCTTGATAATGACTTCAATAAATGGTGGCAAAACTATGACCGTTCGTTTAAAACCTTGAGTTATGGTATTTTTCTCAAACATATCAATCTTACAGGAAACAGTGATGAGATCACTATTTATGGTCAGGCCGGTTTTACAAAAAAAATATCACTGGATTATGATTTTCCATTTTTCAATAAGTCAAAAACTCTGGGGTTTGGATTTACAACATTTTATTCAGCAAACAGGGAAGTTGCATATACTACCAAGGGTAATTACCTGCAATTCATCCGGGACCTTGACAAGGATCTGATCAAAAGGTCAAAATTAGGTGTGAGATTGGTGTACAGGCCAAAACTTGTTGTAAAGCAGTTTTTCTTAATTAACTGGTATAAATTCAATGCTTCGGATTCACTTACCCGGATCTATAATCCTGATTTTTTCAATGGCAGGAGTAAATTGGATTTTCTGGAATTGGAATATGCTGCGACTTATGATACACGCGATGTCGTTCCCTACGCTATGAAAGGAAATCATCTGGTGGGATATTTAAGTAAGCCAAGATTGACTAAAAAGAATAATATAAATGTTTTTTTTATTGGAGGCCAGGCTTCACATTATACGACTTTATCAGATCGATGGAGCCTCGAAAATATCATAGGTGGAAGATTTAATTTCGACCGGGGTAAGGTTCCATATTATTTTAACAAGGCATTGGGCTACGATGACCTGTATCTAAGAGGATATGAATACTATGTCATAGATGGCCAGGATTATGCTTTTAGTAAAAATAGTGTTAGATTTATGTTCTTTGAAAAAAATTTTCAATTGGGTAAATATATGTTGTTAAAAGCTTACAGAAAGATGCCGGTGAAAATTTATTTGACAGCCAATGTGGATGGAGGATATGTCACCGACCGTTATTATTCGGTAGAAAACTTATTTGCCAACAGATCTCTTTATGGCTATGGTATTGGACTCGACCTGACCTTTTATTACAATAAATTATTAAGGTTCGAAGTGTCACGCAACCACATCGGCCAGACTGGATTTTATGTACATTTTGATGCCGGATTATGATGCATATAGCAGTTTTCGCCAAGATAATCGATGCAGAGCAAGCTTTATTAGTAAAAGAGCTCATAGATAAATGTAATGTCTTACATGTAAGGTTGACCTTTTTTAATACCATGTATGTTCAAACTTCTCAGTGGTTCATTATCCCTCAGGAAGTTAAACGCATGGATACCAATGAATTCAGGGAAGGAACAGGAATTGATTTTTTATTTTCACTGGGTGGCGATGGTACCCTGCTCGAAGCTTCTATGATCGTAGGTGCATCCGGTATACCAATAGTGGGTATCAATATGGGCAGGTTGGGATTCCTGGCCAGTATTGAAAAAAAATTAATTACACAGACCATTGATAAACTGATTAGCGGTGATTATAGTCTTGAGAAACGGGCACTTTTGCAATTTAATTCCAACGAAAACCAGTTTGCAGCTTTCCCCTATGCTCTTAATGATATGACTTTGATAAAACGGGATCACTCGTCCATGGTGGTGATCCATACGACATTAAATGGTGAATTTTTGAATTCATATTGGGCCGATGGTGTCATACTGGCTACTCCCACGGGATCGACCGGGTATAACCTGTCTTGTGGAGGTCCCATCCTGATGCCTTCGGCAGAGAATTTTATTATTACACCTATTGCTCCACACAATTTAAGTGTGAGACCTTTGGTAGTGCCGGATAGTTCCACATTAGAATTTACGATAGAAGGCCGTTCTGAAAATTTTCTTTGTACGCTGGATTCCCGCCATGAAGTAATATCTCAGAGCACAAAGATCACTATTTCGAAGGCCCCTTTTGCGATCAAATTGGTCAAATTGCCGAAGATCACCTTTATGAAGACCATGCGGGATAAACTGCAATGGGGCAGGGATACGAGGAATTTCAAAAAATAATTTGCCCTGCAAAATAAAAAAGTTGCAACAATAGGGAGCGGTTATTTTAATCCTTTACACTCATAAATTTGATAAATTACCTCCATGTAAAATTATAAGTAGTGTGTGTATCAAGATAGAGGTAAAGGATAATTAAAAAGCAATTTTTAACCAGAGTTTTATTTTGCGGAATTTGCAAGCAAAAATAAGAAATTCAAGAAATAATCCAATAAATAAGTATAAGAAATGGAGGAAAATCAAAATTTTTCTTGACCTGTTAATTAATCCTGACCACCTGAAATTCACCCAAAGGTAACATCGTAATATCCCAGCCTACTAATTTGAAATAGTAAGATTTCACTAAGGGCAATTTTTATAAAATCAATTAATCAAAACTTCAATAACAACTTAAAATTCTTATTTCAAGCCTTACCGGATTTTTTGATATTTTTATCATCTGTTAACCGGTATTCTATGAAGAGATTTTTTGACACACCTTTTTTTAAGATCGCAAAAACTACCTTGTTCGATTTTATTGATGACAGGGGTTTGAAGTTGAGTGCTGCGCTGGCGTATTATACCATATTCGCACTGGCACCTCTTTTACTGCTGGTTATGTCCCTGGTCGGTATCTTCTATGGTAAGGATGCCATAGAAGGTAAGATCTTCCACGAACTCAACGGTCTCATTGGCCCTACTGCAGCACTTCAGATACAGGATATGATCAAATCCATACAACTGTCTGACCAGTCGTCGCTTGCCTTTGCAGTTGGTTTGATCACCTTGCTCATTGGTGCGACAAGTATTTTTGTTGAGATCCAGGATTCGATCAATATCATTTGGCGCGTGAAAGCGAAGCCAAAAAAAGGATGGCTCAAATTAATTATTGACCGGCTACTTTCCTCTTCGATGATCATCAGTCTGGGCTTCCTTCTTGTAGTTTCCCTTTTAGTCAATGGAGCCTTGCTTGCCCTCATGGATAGATTATCTCAGGTGCTTCCGAAATTTACAGTCCTGGTCGCCAATGGCCTCAATACTGTCATCAGTTTCGTAGTGATCACGATCCTGTTTGGAACGATATTTAAGGTTCTTCCGGATGCAAAGATTAAGTGGAAAGATGTACGCATGGGAGCTTTTTTTACAGCATGTTTATTTCTGTTGGGAAGATTTTTAATAGGTTTATATATCTCCCGGACCGGTGCCGGTTCGACATTTGGAGTGGCGGGATCGCTCATAGTGGTTCTTGTCTGGATTTACTATACATCTGCCATTTTATACATGGGAGCAGAATTCACCAAAGTATATGCAGAGTATCGCGGACGACATATCCAACCAGCGGAGTTTGCTGTGTATGTAGAACAGAAGGAAATAGAAAAAGAAGTCAAAGTCCTTCCACCTCAACATAAAGACCTGCATGAAAATGATAATAATGAAAAATTGACAATGGACAATTGACAATAATGCGAGATGAAACAGTACTTTAATAATATTCTTGCGGAGCGGCTTAAAGCCTATAGCCTATAGCTTACAGCAAATAGACAATAGACAAAGGATAAACAGAAACTAGATGCTAGATTCTAGACACTAGAAGTCTGACTTCTATCATTTAAAATAAATGAATAATAATTTTGGAAGGGAATTTTTTACAGAAACAATTAATTATTTGTAATAATTATTAATATAATCAGGAAATGGCCAAGAAAAAGAAAGAAGAAACGAAGACTAAATTTTTTGATAGAGCATTTTTTAAAGTTGCCAAGAGTACCATCCTGGGATTTCTGAGTGATAAAGGTTTGAAGTTGAGTGCTGCCCTTGCTTATTATACGATCTTTGCTTTAGCCCCACTATTACTTTTGCTTATCTCCCTCGTAGGTATCTTTTTTGGAAAGGAAGCTACACAGGGCAAGATATTTGAAGAACTCAACGGTCTCATTGGAAGCGCAGCAGCACTTCAGGTCCAGGACATGATCAAAGCAATTGAATTTTCAGATAAGTCCACAATAGCTCTCATCATTGGTATATTTACATTGATCCTTGGAGCAACCAGCATATTTGGTGAGATCCAGGATTCGATCAACATCATATGGAAGGTGAAGGCCAAACCCGAAAAAGGTTGGTTGAAATTGCTCAAGGATCGTTTACTTTCTTCATCCTTAATTGTCAGTCTTGGTTTTTTATTGATCGTTTCTCTTGTTGCAAATGGGGTGATACTGGCTCTTATGGACAGGTTGTCCAGGTATCTTCCTGATATGACTGTATTTATAGCCAATGCATTGAATACGGTTATAAGTTTCTTTGTTATTACATTATTGTTTGGGACTATCTTCAAAGTATTACCTGATGCGAAGATTAAATGGAGCGACGTCAGGTCAGGTGCTCTGTTTACAGCATTTTTATTTTTAATTGGGAGATTTTTGATAGGTTTGTATATCTCTACCACGGCCACCGGTTCTACTTTTGGTGCGGCCGGTTCACTCATTGTGGTCCTTGTCTGGATCTATTATACATCTGTGATCCTTTATTTGGGCGCAGAATTCACCCAGGTTTATACAGAATTCAGGGGCCGACGTATTGAGCCTGCTACATTTGCTGTACATGTAGAGCTAAAAGAAGTGGAAAAAGATGTGGAAGTACTGCCTAAACAGCATAAAGAACTACCGAAAGAAAAGAAATAGCGCATTAGTGCATTAGCGTTTTGGCGAAATAGCTTGTTGCGATAAAAGGGTATTCTTCAACTTTCAATAGCGCATTAGCGCCTTAGTGTTTTGGTGCATTAATTGGTTTCGTTGAAAAGTTTATTCGATTTTCACAAAATTC
>JAYUWT010000003.1:0-17130 GCA_043753405.1 Saprospiraceae bacterium
GTTTCTGTGTTAAGTGTTATCGAATAAGCACCTGCCAGGGTCGCCAGGTAAATTTTATTTTTATGACCGGCTATAGACATTATGTTTTTATCTATTCTATAAGAGTCATTTATTCTTTCGATTTTATAATTTTTGTTTAATTTATATAAGCCCTGTCCATAAGTTCCTATCCATAAATATCCGCTTTGGTCCATGTAAAGAGATACAATATTGAGTGATTCAGTGCCTGATATAAGAGTAATCAGACCACCATTTTTGTATTTGTAAAGGCCATGAGCAGTTCCTATCATGACTTCTCCCCCTCTTTGTTGGATGCATTGCAGTCCCTTGAGCCCGAGATCAATTTTCTGAAATAAAGGATTGACCAATATCAGCTCGCTACTCTCAGTGATTGCAGCTATCCAGCCCTCATCTATGACACAGATTCCATTTATCTGCGCACCATTTGGTATTTTATATAATAATTGCTTTGTACCGGAATTGAGATCAAATAAGTATATGCCATCGAATAGAACAGTTGCAACGATTTTGGTTGCGGATAATGCCAGGAGTTGACTAACTCTGCCGTTAATATGAGGTATGTGCCTGACGACCGTAAGGGTTTTCGAATTTATTGTAAAAATGCCTGATTCATAGGTACCTACTGTGATGGTTTGCTGGCCGTCATAAGCCAATGAAGTGGTTAAATTGTCAGGTATGGATGTGGATTGTTCAAAATGCCGGATCAATAAAGGCTGTCGGGTGCTGCCTGAGTATACGAAGATCCCCGCATCTGTTGCCACCCAGATCTTACCTTGATCGTCACTGAGCATTTGATATATTTCAATTGCCTTAGGGATTTTGTATTTTTGAAAAGTCAGCTCCTTTTCATCCATCCATGCTAAGGTTCCATCTGAGATTGCAATGATTAAATTCCCTTTTAAAGATATCATGCCGATAACCTGGGATATGGAATCTATTGGAAACTTGATTTTGGTTATAAGATCCTGTTCATGTTTGATCAAATAATTATCTGAAGTACACGTATAGTTAATTGAATCCTTCCCCCATACGACGAATTTTGGGCTATCCTTGTTATTTTTTGAAATCTTTTCGGGAATCAGGTCCTGACTATCAAAATAAAATACACCCTCATCTGCATAAATTTCCAACAGGCCGTTAGGGATCTGTTTGAATGATCTGGGATGTATGCTTTTATTTAAATAGGTTAATGGAATGGTGCGCGTCAGAGGGAAGTTAGCTGTATTAATATTCCACTCAATGCTGGAGCTTTTAGGATCGGATGGGGGATCTGTTATTTTTGAATAATCCAGGGCAAGTAAACTTCCATAACAGCTGAGAATCAATATAAATTTAATTAATACCTGCGTCTTATAGAAGTATGCCACGTACACTTATTTTAATTTCCTCATTGATCTTTTGCTTTACAAGACGTGGTATAGCAATATTATAATCTTTCAGGATGACTGAAAAATCCGCATTAATTTCAATTTTACCTTTTATGTTCGACATTTGTACTTTAATGATCGATTCTTTTGGTATTCCTCGGATAGTCATTTTTCCTTTTGTACGAAAAGTAGAGTTTCCATTTTGATTCCAGTCGATCGGGTCTATAATTACACCAGTAAAACTAGCTTTTGGAAATATATCTGATTCCATATAATTTTCAAGAAAATGTTCTCTTTGTAAGGGGCTGTTAAAGCCAAAAAACGATTCAATCGAAACTACAAATTCGAACCTGTTCTGTACTTTGTTTAACTTGCCTTTTAATCTGGTAGAAGATGCTGAAATGGTTTCCAGGTCTGCTTGTGATTTAAATTTAATCTCGCTTTTTTGTAAAGTTAGTATATTAGGATCCGGATCAATATAATTCACTTTATTGGAATGGTATGCGTATGTAATACCGGCTAATAGCAAAATAATAAATATCGTAGGAATTGTTTTCACTTATCTCTTTATATTAAATAATTAATATTATTTATTTCTAAGCTCCACTCGATTATTTTTTTCAACATACATGACATTTTCACTGGTTTTGAGTAAATTAATTAATTGATTCTGGCCTATTATGCCTTTGTCAAAACCAATTAAATATATGCCCGAAGATTTTGCCAATGTTTCTTTGATAAATAATTTATATCTCCAGTGTTCTTCGATAATAGTTTCCACTTTTTTACCATCTTTCATCTGGACAATTAATTCATCGAGGTTTAATGAGTCGGCTGTCACGTCTTTTTCCCATCCAAGATGATTGATATATTTGCTGACGTGGATAGACAGATCATAAAGCGGTGGCGGATATACACCCTGGGTCAATATTTTTTTCTTCATGACATCATAATCGTCGAAGAAGTAATATGTGACAGAGGACAGATCTGCTATATCGCTATTATAAGAGTTTTTAAATGTATCAATCTTAATATTTGTCCTCAATGCTTTCATTTCGGTGAATTGAGATGCGCTGAGTTTCATTTTATAATTGCCTATATAATTCATAAAATTTTTACCGTGTAAAACTAAAGTAGAATCACTCATCAAAGTGATATCGTACACGGGACACTTGCCGAAGCATGCTCCCTGGCTTAATTTAAATAATTTTGATACTGCCGGCTTTGGTTGATTATTCTGATTTAGGCTTGCAGTTTTTTTTGATGATTTGCATGCAGAAAGTAAGGACAAGCTTCCTAAAAGCAGTACAAATGCAAGTTTATTGATCATTATTATTTATTTATAATTAAGAATTTAAACGCAAAGCGATCTTCTTTAGTACGTACATTTAAAACATACATACCAGGTACAAGACCCTGTTCGAGTGGAATATTTATTTCTTGTTGGGATATTTTTATATAATTATTTAATTCTCTGCCTGAAATATCAAATAGCGTCAAATATAAAACTTCATTATAACCAGCATCCTGGATCAATGTTATTTGATCATGTGCCAATGTTGATTTTAAGGTGATCCTGTCACAAAGTTTAGCTGTGGGAAACAAGGAGTTCTGGTCACAATGGGTATTTCCGCTATTTAATAAACTACTACGAGCACTTTCCAGTGCTGATCTCATTCTAAGTCCTTGGCCGGGTGTAAACATGTACATACACTCATCATCTACATAATCCATATAATTCATAAACATATTGGACGTAAAACATGAAAGTTGTGGATATTTAGGACATCCATAATGTGGTAAGCTTTGATTGGGAGTATCTTCCACCAGATCGTCGCCACAGCCGTTAGCATTTTTCCCCCAGAGGTGCAATAAACTAAAATAATGCCCCACCTCATGAGTAGTCGTCCTTCCCAGATTGTAAGGGCCTTTAGGATTGACAGTTCCTATATTCCCGAAATTTGTATAATTGATCACGACGCCATCTTCACCCGGAAAGAAAGCAGCTCCCGGAGCTGTAGCGTAACCAAGGAATTCATCCAACTGGCAAACCCAGATATTCAGATATTTATCTGTAGGCCATGCATCTGCACCGCCCAAATGTGCATGCTGAACTTTTTTCTCTCCTGTATCACTGACCTTAAGCCCGATGTTGTCAATACTGGTTGAATGGTAAGTGATTCCGTTGGTTGGATTGCCATCGGGATCATTTTTGGCAAGGCAAAAACGAATGCCGATGTCTTCATATCTATCGGCAAATTCTTCCGGGATGCCATCGGGTATGAGCAAGGCAGAAAAATCAGCATTTAAAAGTTCTATCTGTGACCGGACCTGCGCCTCACTGATCTTTTGAACATTATTGTAATAAACCACATGAACTACCACGGGGATATAAACTTCACTTCTTAGGGAAAGGGAAGGATCTCTGATGGCATCGGAGATAGCCTTTTCGATCCTAACTTTATCGCTTTCATAGTTTGGGTTCAAGGCTGCCGCATGGTGTTCTACATATTCTGAACCGCACCTGCCTTGTGCATTCATGGCCGTATACGAAGCCACGAGACAGATACAAAATAAGAAATGCATCAGGTTCTGATTCATGGGTCAAAAATACAATAAAAAAAGTTAAACGAATTTAGTGGCGGTAATGTGACTGAATGTTAGGATTTCAAATTTCGGAACCCCAGTAAAATCCGCGCCAAATAGTTTATTGTTAATGATTTAAGCTTTAAGCTTTAAGCTTTAAGCTTTATGTTATAGGCCGCTCCGAAAATATATTCAACTAATTTCATAACCGCTGATACTGTTTCATCTTCACATCATTCAACATTCAACATTCAAAATTTAATGTATGTACATAGTCCAACATCCATTTTTACTTTAATGGAATCGTATGTGCCGTCATTACCACCAAGTCTCTGGATTCTTACGTCTGACCTCTGACTTCTACTATAATCTAGCGTCTAGTGTCTAGAATCTGTTTCTAATACCTGCGTCTTCAACAGATCCTCCAGCACATCCCTCCTCCTGATTAATCTCGCCTTGCCATTTTCGATCAATACTTCTGCAGGCTTGAACCTCGCATTGTAATTCATCGACATTTCAAATCCATAAGCTCCTGCATTGTAAAAGACCAGATAATCACCTTCACTGACTTTCGGTAACATCCTGTTTTCGGCAAAAGTATCCGTCTCACAGAGATTTCCGACGATATGGTACACATGCATATCATCACTCTCATTGCTCAGATTGCCGATCCTGTGATAAGCATTGTACAGCATAGGGCGGATGAGATGGTTAAATCCTGTGTCCAGACAAACAAATTTAGCTGCTGGAGTATCATGGATGACATTGACTTTAGCTACCAGATAACCGCACTTACTGACCAGGAACTTACCTGGTTCGAACCAGATCTGATAAGGTTCTCCATTTGGTCTTTTATATTTAGAGAAAAGTACTTTTATTCTTAGAGCCAGCTGATTGATATCCGTTTCATGATCCTGAAGGTCATATGGCACCTTAAGTCCACCCCCAAGATCTATGAATTCAATATCAGGAAACTTGTGGATGTAATCCATCATGACCTCCACTTCTTTAATATAAACTCCCTGGTCGTTGATATCACTGCCTGAATGAATGTGCAGGCCATTGATCAGGATGTTATGACGCCTGGTGATTTCGATGATCTGATCAATATTTTCAATAGGGATACCGAATTTGCTGTGTTCGTGTCCCGTGGCTATATTGATGTTACCGCCCGCCATGATATTGGGCCTCAATCGCACACTTGCCGGATAAGAATTTCCAAATTTTCTGCCAAATTTCTCCAATGTAGAGAGGTTATCGATATTTACATGCACACCGATATTCACAGCTTCTACTACTTCGTCAAACAATACACCATTGCTTGTAAATATGATCTGACCGGGAGCAAATCCCGCCTGAACCGCAAGGTAGATCTCGTTGATAGAACTGCAGTCGATATTGGCCCCCAGTTCTTTGACATATTTCAAAATATTCTGATTGGTCAGTGCCTTACACGCGTAGAAAAAGGTGGTATTGCCACCCTTGAAAGCTTTAGTTAATTTTTGATATTGCTCCTTAATACTTTCCGCATTGTATATATACAATGGTGTGCCAAATTCTTCGGCTGTCTGCTGTAACAAATGACTGTTTAATTCTGAATCCATAGCGCAAAAATAATTTTTTTTGACAAGACATCCGATGGCTTTTACAATCTGATACAATTTCCTTTACGAGTCCTAATTATTTACCTAAGGTTTTGTTTCATCCGGCGGGACATCTGATGGCTAAAATAAGGTCGTGATAATGGGCAAAGTTACGCAAAGGTTGTTTCGCAGAGGTTCGCGAAAGAAGGCAAAGTTACGCAAAGGTTGTATCACAAAGTTTCTCAAAGAAAGCCAAAGTTTCACAAAGAGCTGTTTCGCAGAGATTCGCGAAGGAAGGCAAAGTTACGCAAAGGTTGTATCACAAAGTTTCTCAAAGAAAGCCAAAGTTTCACAAAGAGTTGTTTCGCAGAGATTCGCGAAGGAAGGTAAGTTACACAAAGGCTGAATCACAAAGCTCCCCAATGAAGACCAAAGGTTCTCAAAGGGCATTGACTTTCTTCTTACTCCCTCCGACTTCCTCTGACTCTTTCAGACTTCCTCGACTAAACTTTTACTTTATTAATCCATTAATAACCACCTTTGAAATCGGATGAGCTCCAAAAGCATAGGGAAAATAAGCTAATGACGGCATTGGTTCGGTGATTATGAGATTGGCTCTTTTGCCCGGGGTTACACTGCCGACCTCCAGTGTTAATTCCATAGCCGCTGCCCCATTGATAGTTGCAGCATTGATAGCTTCATATGGTGTCATTTGCATTTTGATACAAGCGAGAGAAACGGCCAGATTCATGTTGCCCGAAGGTGCTGTCCCGGGATTAAAATCTGTGGCTATAGCAAGTTTGGCATTTGCATTTATCATCTTGCGGGCTTGAGGGAAGGGAATTCCCAGAAAAAAAGCGCACCCAGGCAACATGGTGCCAATGGTATTTGAGTTAGCTAATACACCTATGGAGCTTTCATTCATTTCTTCCAGGTGATCTACACTCAATGCATAGTGTTTTACACCGATCTCCACACCCCCTGATACTGCGAGTTCATTGGCATGGATCTTTGGTTTAAGGTTATATTTTGCACCACCTTCTAGTATCCTGGAGGTTTGTGCCGGAGAGAAAAAACCTTTGTCACAAAAAACATCTATATAGTCTGCCAGGTTATGTTCCGCTATATAAGGCAACATTTTATTTAATATTAGTCCGATATACCCATCATGATCATTTTTATATTCTCTGGGAAAAGCATGTGCACCGAGGAAAGAAGTCTTAACAGGGATCTCATTCAGTTCTTTCAATCTTCTGATGACACGAAGCATTTTCATTTCGCTTTCAAAATCCAGCCCATAACCGCTCTTGATTTCTATCGCTCCGGTACCCATTTTTTGGACTTGTTGAAATCTTATATAACTAATGTCATAAAGTTCGGATTCATCCATTTTTCGGAGGACATCAGCGGAGTTTAATATGCCTCCTCCGGCTGCAGCGATATCCTCATAGGTGCTACCTTTGATGCGCATTTCAAATTCTTTCTCCCGGCTTTTGGCATGTACCAAATGAGTGTGGGAATCACACCATGCAGGTAGCACGTGGCCACCACGGGCATCCATAACAGGAAAGGAATGTTCATTCACAAGATCATGCATAAGTCCTGTTTCTGCTATCTTTCCTTGTTTAATGAATATATAACCGTCTTGTATAGAAGGCAGATTATCAAGTTCGCTTCCTTTCAAAGGTAGAAGTTGGTCAGATCCGTAAGTGCCCCATATATTGCTGATATGAGTTATACAGAGGTCTCCCTGCATTAGTTTATTTCTTTGATAAAGGCCTGAATTCCGGCAACTCCTAATTTAGTTATGAGATCCCTTGCCTGGGCCTCAGTTACAAATTTTCCGGCGACCACTTTATATACATTTTTATCACCCTGATTTATCATTTCCACTGATCCATTACCTCCATTGGCATTGATCTTATTGGCCAAAGATCTGGCATTGACTTCTGAACTGAAGACACCAGCCTGAACCACCCATTTATCAGTTGTGCCTGTCGCCGATGGAGCTCGGCTTGCGATCACATCCTCCTGTTGCTGAATAGCCGGCTTGATTTCTTCTTTTTGTACCATCTGTTTGCTCTGGTCTTTTTCTTCCTTAGACTGAGGTACACTTTTTTCAACTATGGTTTTTGTATCCTGAGTTCTTGCTGATTTACTGATTGATGCATTTTCTGTATCTGTAAATTCCTCTTTCGTATCATTGATGACCATAGGAGCTTCTTCTATCCTGCCTTTGTATCCCTGCCATTGACTAACTTCTGAAATAAAAACATCATCCTGAAGATCTATAGACTTACCTGCATTGCCCTCTTGACTGTAAAACTGCAAAAATTCAGCCATTTTAGCTTTGGAGAGACCGTGGTTGACAGAAGCTACTATTTTTCCGGTGCTATTGACCAATGCAATAGAAGGAGCTTTGCTTAATTGCCATCTCTTCATGAGGATCTGACCATCAAAATCATTAACGTCAGAGATTACTCCTACATAATTTTGCGATAATTGGTTTTTCACATTTCCGTCTTCCAGGCATACAGACGTCGTATAAGCAGCAGATTTATTATTATCTTCAGTAAATATTACTGCACAGATCTTTTTACTTTGCTGTGCCTTTTCTTTCGCATCCAGATAATTTGCTTCAAAATTTGCAGGAGTCTGGCATATAGCAGAATATGTTGTGAATAAAAGAAATAGAGACACTTTTATTATATACATAATGTTGATATTTAACATTTTAAACAGATAAACAAATGCAAATATAATAAGCCGGATGTAAAACAGGGCATTTCGATGAACAAATTATTAAATTATTTAATATGTAAGAGTAAATAACGATTATTCTATGATGGTTCGGATGAGTTCGAATGCTTCAGCAAAAGGTTTGCCAATTTGTGTTCCCCGGACTATAGCCAGGGCGCGTATAAAATCAGAATTCAGATAATCTTTTCCTGCCTGAGTTTTATATTCCTGCAGAGCTTCCATTTTTTTCAAAACGTGGTGCTCCTGCAAAACAATAAAAGCATTGGTCTTAAAATCAATGTTATTCCAGATCAATTCATAACCGTAGAGAGTTTTTGTTTTGAATGCTCTCACAGCTTCCTGAGCCACAGTACTATGATCCTGGTGGATATCTCTCGTACTTGGAATAAAAATGATATCAGGGTCAATGTCCCTGCGTAATTTTATGAGGGATTCCAGGATTTCCTGACGAACGTAATTGAGTTTACGTACTTCATAATTGTATATAAATAAATGCTCCGGGAGAATGCCTAATACCTTAGTAGCCTGACGCACCTCGATTTCCAGTTGATTGGCAGGAAAATTAGAAGGTACCGACTTGTCAGCCGTGGAAAAAGCAATATAATAGACTATAGCTCCTTCTTCGATCATGCGGGCGATCGATCCGCCGCAGCCTAGTTCTCCGTCATCGGTATGTGGTGCGAGGATGAATATTTTTTTCCCTTTATACATTAAGATTATTTACCCGCAAATTTACAAAATAGAACTGCTAAATAATAAAATGCCTTTTCAGATATATTATTAATAGAGTACCAAAGATATATATTAAATATTTTCCAACATTGCAAAGGCTTTGGATAATATGCATAAAACAAAAATCCCGGCTGGATTTTGCAACCGGGATTTTTTATAGGTATAAATTCAATTGACTTTTACTTTCACCTTAAAAAATCATGGATCCCTTTTGATATTATTTCTGAAGCATTTCCAGCACCCAGAGATAAATTAGGGGTAGTATTATCTGCTTTGACGGCCATATATTTTGAAGCCAATTCAAGATCAGTGCCACACACTACACCTTTTTTTTCACTAATCACTTCTAACCATTCTGTTTGACGATCAATAACCAAAACAAATTTGCCGTGAAAATAAGCTTCCTTGATCACACCACCTGAATCGGTCATGACCCTATCAGAATTTTTAATTAAAGCTTGTGTCTGCCAGAATCCCACAGGCTCTATAACTTTTAAATTGGGGTGCTCCAGGTAAGATGATAAATTAAATTTTTCTATTGCAATCATGGTTCGGGGATGTAAAGGCAATACAACTGGTAGAGGAGCTGCCACAAACATCCTTAGAATAGATTGAAGGGAGATTGGATTGTTAGTATTATTTTGTCTGTGGCATGTAGCAAAAATATATTTTCCGGCTTTGATTCCTGTTTTTTCCAAAATGGAGTTGTCAATTTTTTCCTTGTTATTAATGATTAGATCAAGTACAGGATCACCACTGAGTATGACCTTACCTGATACATTCATTCTTTGGAGAAAATCCACTGAAGTTTGGGTAGGGCAGAAATAAAGGTCAGTCAAAGTATCTGTGACCATCTTATTTATTTCCTCAGGTATATTTTTATCAAATTCGCGTAATCCTGCCTCTACATGGGCTAATTTAATTCCCATAAGGTTAGCGCATAAAGCCGCAGCTCCGGTTGAATTTGTATCGCCAAATACAACCAAAAGGTCTGGTTTATCCTTATTTAAAACATTACTTAATTTATGCAGAATGGTAATATATTGTTCTACAGAAGTACCGGAACCACAATTCAACTGATAGTCAGGATCCGGGATGTTTAGTTCTTTAAAAAATAACTCAGATAAATTATAATCATAATGCTGACCTGTATGAATTAGTTTGACCCGGATCTCAGGATATTTTTTCATAGCCACAAGAACTGGAGCAGCCTTAATAAACTGAGGCCGCGCACCAACAATGAAGTAAACTGACTTTAATGCTATATTCAAAGGGAAATTACAATTTGATATTTAAAGTTAATGGAAATTGGTTGTTTGTTGTTTGTTGTTTGTCGTCTAACAACAAACAACAAACATCAAACTTTCTAAATTATTTCAATTAAGGGTTTAAAAATAGTCGTTTTGTCAAATTTATTCTTGATGCCGGACACAATCATTTCTTTTTTGTTTTTTCCGGTTTGCAACCAATAATTATAATTTTCAATTATAAAATCTTTGATCTTATCCTGATCTTCGGGACGATCCGAGACGCTGATTCCTGCATTGAGTTGGGTAAGTTCCTGCTGAATAAAAGGATCATTTTCATTTTTGACAATGCACAGGATTGGACTTCCGGCAGTGATATATTCGACAAATTTTCCGGTCAATACACCCCTTAATTCTGGTGAAGAAATAGTAAGCAGGATGTTAATGTTTGCATCATTCTGGAGTTTTAATGCTTGAGCTTGATCTACTATTCCCATATAGATGAGTTGATTTTTCAGATCATATTCGTTGGCATATTTCCGCCATTTAATTTCATCTTTTCCTGCATAGATGATCTGTATTTTATTCATATCAATTATGCCCTCGTGGATCAGGTCTTTCAAAACTGCAAAGAGTGGAGTTGCATTACGTTCTTCCATAAACATATTGCCGGTATAAACCATCGTAAAATAAGAAGATTCACATGCTATGTTTTGGATATTTTCCGGTTCTATTCCATTCCTGAGAGTGATCACATTTGAATTATATTCATATAATTTCTCTGCCAATCCTTCAGATACAGTAGTCAAAACATTGGCTCTTGAAAAAATTCTGGAATAAACTTTCTGATGCATTTCCGGCAGAAATTGTTGATGATAATGAGGGTCTACGATCAGGTCCCGGAAATCGGCGATCCAGATAATATTTGGAAATTTCCTTTTGAGCAGATAAGCTATAAAATGATCGGTAAATGGGCGATAGGCTGAATAAATGTGTGTGACCTTTTCACTTTTAATGATTTTCAAAGCCTTCAGATAAGCCTTTATTAAATAATAACCACCTCCTTCTCCAAAAATTAAATTGCATGGAAAGGTATTTATTGATCTGATCAGGAATTGAGAAAAAAAATTGTTCTTCAATTGTTCTCTAAAACCGGACTTATACCTGACGTATAAATTCCTGTAATCTAAAGAGTCAATTGATATTATTTCAGCTTTTTCTAGTTGAAAACTTGATGCTTTAGCAGCGTTAGTCAGGATAAAACTTTTCTTAAAATAAGTAGACAGTTCTTTTGCTTGATTATAATTGCGCATGGCTGCTGTTCCGGGATTGGGAGGAAAAGAATACAGGAAACAAAGCAATGTATGCTTTTCACTCATTAATGAAAGCTGTCAATAAAACCAAGAAATTGTTTTGCTATCACTTCATCATCAAATTCGTTGATCGCCTTTATTCTCCCTTTGCGACCCATAGATAATCGCTGCGGTTCATCCAGATTGAGAAATTTTATAAAGGCCTCTACAAGTGCATCACTATTTTTGACAGGCACAAGGAAGCCATTCTCGCCATCGTCCACGATGTCCTTACAACCCGGTGTATCGCTTGAAATTACTGGTTTTTCCATTGCAATAGCTTCAGTGAGTAACCGTGACATCCCTTCTCTGTATGAAGGCAAGACCACACAATCTGATTTTTGGATCAACGGGCGAATATCTTTTATGTGTCCGAAATATTTGACTATTCCATTTTCCACCCACTCTATAAGTTGTTGATTATTAATAGAAGCAGGATTTCCGTCGTCAATTTCACCAACTAGCCAGAATTCTACATTTTTATATTTGGATTTTAATTCTTCTGCAGCTGTGATAAATTCGACGATTCCCTTATCATACATTAATCTGCCGATGAATGTGAAAATCGTTTTATTATTATTCTTACGTGAATCGAGCAGTGGTTTGTAATAATCAAGGTTAACCCCGCAACCTTTTACATAACTTGCCTTTTCAGGGGGTACAAGATTAAGTTCAATAAATAGATCCAGGTCATCCTTATTTTCGAATACAACCAGATCGGATTTTGAAAAAGAATATTTATATAATAATTTTGCTAAACGACTAAAATATGTTTCATGCAAGAAAACATAACCCAGGCCTGTAACAACACATATTGAGTTAATGCCTAAGAGTTTTGCGACATAATTACCATAGATATTGGGCTTAATCGTGAAATGAATGACGAGGTCGGGTTTGATTTTCTGATAGATCTTTCGGAATTCTCTGATTAGAAGGAGTTCTTTTGCAGGATTAGTTCCTTTCCTGTTGAGGTGGACAAGTGGCACATGACGGACCTTAAATTTTTCTAAAAGGGGATCTAAATATTCATCAAGGGGTGATACAAGCACTACTTCATAACCCCTGTCGATCATTGCCTTGACTATATTTAACCTAAAATTGAAAAAATTCCAGGTTGAATTAGCTACCAGAGCTATAGTATGTGGCCTTTCGATGGTCAATTATAAATACTTATTAAATTTGTCTTTCACTTTGGCACCTAGTTGTTTGATCTCTTGTTCTTTATCCATCGGGTAGATCATGAGCACATCTTCTTCTTCAACAATAATAAGATCATTTACATCCCTCAAAATTATTAATTTTCCGGTATTATTTTTCACCAATGTGTTATGAACATTTTCCAGAATGACATTTTCACTCATTATTGCATTTCCGTTTTTATCTTTTTCAACTTCCTGAAACAGTGATGCCCAGGTACCAAGATCTGACCAACCAATATCCGAAGGTATTGTGACTACTTCTGCGGATTTCTCTATGATGGCATAGTCGATGGAAAGATTGGGAGTTAGCGGATAATTGTCAGTGATATATTGTTTTATATCTGAGGATTCAGTGAGTGGGGCAAGTATTTCATACAATTCAGGAGCAAGAGTTTGATATGAAAGGATCAAAGTTTTAATACTCATAAAGAACATGCCTGCATTCCAAAGGTAATCACCGGAGGACAGGAATGATTCTGCTTTTGCAAGCTCCGGTTTTTCGGAAAAAGCTTTTACCTTATGAATAGAATTTTGAAGGGGGTGTTTTTCATAATTTATATAGCCAAAACCTGTATCCGGCCTGCTTGGTTGTATGCCAAGTGTTACGATTGCATCATGTCTTCTTGCATAGTTAAATGCCTCTTCACACAAATCCCTATAATAATCATCTTTGACGATGAGGTGATCCGATGGAACGAAGCCGATGACTGCTTCAGGATTTTTTTTAGCAATTAATAGAGCTGCCAGCAGGACACTTGGTGCTGTATTATTGCGCGAAGGTTCGCCGATGATATTATTAGAAGGCAGTTGTGGAAGATGTTGTACAACCAAATCGATGTATGCATCATTCGTGACGCAATAAATATTTTCATTTTCTATTAAAGGTAGAAAACGGTCGTATGTCATTTGGAGCAATGATCTTCCCATACCCAGCATATCGATAAATTGTTTGGGTTGTGCTTCCCGGCTTGCAGGCCAGAAGCGGCTGCCGACACCTCCTGCCATGATGGCTATGTAGTTATTTTGCTTCATGTGATTATTGTAGTTTTAATTTTATTTGGGAATATTTATTTAATTGTAATCTGGAATGCCTTTTCCTGGTTCATTTTGAATGAATAACTTCTGTTTTTGGTTCACGCAAAGCCGCAAAAAGAAGACACGCAAAGCACGCAAAAATCTTATCTAACCTTGGAGTTCTTTGCGCTCCTTTGCATCTTTGCGTGAAATATTTCAAGGTATAAGAAAATTATCATTCCCTATACTCCTTCCCGCTGATGGCCTCTATCACCTGACTCAATCCCGTTCTAAGGTCGATCTTTGCTTCCCAGCCTAAAGATTTTAACAGAGTAACATCCATAAGTTTGCGGGGTGTGCCGTCGGGTTTTGTGGTATCATATTCGAAGCCTCCGCTGTATCCTACAATTTCTTTGATCAACTCTGCAAGTTGTGTGATGCTGATGTCGTGACCCACTCCAATGTTTACAAATTGTTTTTCTTCATAGTTGTGCATTAGGAAGAAGCAGGCGTCTGCCAGGTCATCCACGTGTAGAAATTCACGTAATGGATTGCCTGTTCCCCAGATCTCTACAACAGATAAACTATTTTCTTTTGCATTCAATATCTTTCTGATCAATGCCGGTATGACGTGACTGTTTTGCAGGTTGTAATTATCATTCGGGCCATAGAGATTAGTTGGCATGGCAGCGATGAAGTTGCAGCCGTATTGATCACGGTAGGCTTCACACAGTTTGATGCCTGCGATCTTTGCAATGGCATATGGTTCGTTGGTCTCCTCCAATGTTCCGGTTAACAAATATGCTTCTTTCAATGGTTGGGGTGCCATCTTGGGATAGATGCACGAAGAACCGAGGAAGAGGAGCTTGCGGACTCCATTTTTATAGGAGGCATGGATCACATTACTTTCCATCATGAGGTTGTCATACAGAAAGTCGGCCCTGTAAGTATTATTAGCCACGATACCACCTACTTTTGCTGCTGTAAGAAAGACAAATTCAGGCTTTTCTCTTTCAAAAAATGCATTTACGGCAGATTGGTCACGTAGATCTAGTTCTATACTTGAGCTTCCCACTAAATTTGAAAATCCTGTTTTTTCCAGTTTTCGTTTTATAGCTGAGCCAACCATTCCATGGTGACCTGCGATGTATATTTTGCTTGTCTTTATCATGTTTAGCGCTTTAGCGCATTGGCATTTTAGCGTGTTAGCTTTTTGCACAGATCAATCATACGCGCAAATAATTAAGAAATAATCTAAATGTGAATGAATTATAGAACTCAGATTATATTTAAAAGTTTTCTTTTATTTTTTGTCCTGAATACTATTTCTAAAAGCATTGATCTGTCTTTGTAAGTAATTTATTTTCGGAAGCATGTTATTAATATCCTCATTAAGATAGGTTAATTCATTTGCAATAATAAGTTGAGTTTCAAGTTCAAATGATGAACCTAAGGCAATACTTAGATAATTTTTTAATGAATTATTTGATCCACTGCAACCCTCTGCAATGTTAGAAGGAATTGAAACAGCACATCTTCTGATTTGACTGGAAATTCCATATTTCTCTTCCTTTGGAAATGAGTCGGAAATAATATAAATATCTTTAGCCAGAGTAATACTCTTTTTCCAGATTTCAAGGGCTCTAAAGTTTCTCAAAATTAATAATTTTGGGTTGAATTAATTACCAAAATTAAAACTAATTACTGAATTTTCTATTTTTTTATCCAACGAAAATTATACAGATAACTAGCTAATGCGCCAAAACGCCAAAGCGAAGCGAGCCAATGCGCTAAACTTACTCATATTCCCTCGCCACATCAAATCCATGCTCGCCCAACATCTTCTCTCGCTTAAACAGCTCCACATCTGCAGCTACCATTTCACGCACCAGCATATCAAGGTCGTATTTCGGTTTCCAGCCGAGTTGGTTCATTGCTTTGGTCGGGTCTCCTATAAGCAGATCTACTTCCGTTGGGCGGTAATACCTCGGATCCACAGCTACCACTTCCTTCCCGACCGGTAATTGATATAAAGGATTTGAACAGGTAGAGATAATTCCAACTTCGCTTTCATCGGCACCTTTAAATTCTAAACTTATTCCTACTTCATTAAATGATTTTCTGACAAATTCCCTGACCCTGGTAGTCACTCCTGTTGCTATTACAAAGTCTTCGGGTTTTTCCTGTTGCAGAATGAGATACATCGCCTCTACATAATCCTTGGCATGGCCCCAGTCGCGCTGTGCATCAAGATTGCCCAGGTATAATTTATCCTGCATACCAAGTGCTATTTTTGCCACGGCACGCGTTATCTTTCTGGTTACGAAAGTTTCACCTCGAAGAGGAGATTCGTGATTGAACAGGATTCCATTCGTTGCAAACATTCCGTAAGCTTCCCTGTAATTGACAGTGATCCAGTAAGCGTATAACTTTGCAACTGCATAGGGCGAACGTGGATAGAAAGGTGTTGTCTCGGACTGCGGAACAGCCTGCACAAGACCATATAGTTCTGACGTAGAGGCCTGATAAATCTTCGTCTTTTTCGTCATGCCCAGCAATCTCACCGCTTCAAGGATTCTCAATGTCCCCAACCCATCAGCATTGGCAGTGTATTCCGGTGTTTCAAAACTTACATGGACGTGACTCATTGCAGCGAGGTTATATATCTCATCGGGCTGTGTCTCTTGTATGATGCGGATCAAATTTGTAGAATCTGTCAGGTCACCGTAATGCAGCGTTAATTTGACATTTTTCTCATGCGGATCCTGATATAAATGGTCTATTCTGTCAGTATTGATCAATGATGAACGGCGTTTGATACCATGGACAATATAACCTTTTTCAAGTAATAATTCAGCGAGGTAAGCGCCGTCCTGGCCCGTGATACCTGTGATGAGAGCTGTTTTTGACATATTTTATATTTTGTTGAACACCATTTTAGGTGAATTAATTTAACTTTATAAAAAATTTGTAAAAAGCCGAAACATGGATTAATATTGATTGCTAAGTAAAAAATCAGAAATATAATAATGTTGAACTCCTTCTATGTCTTCCTTCCAAAAATCATCCATTGTTACCACAAATTTAGGATATTGATCTTCAATTTTTAAAAGTTCGGTAAATTCACGATCTGCGGTAGATTTACTTTCTAGTTTGTATGCAACTTGAATATAAATTTTTTTCCCCTTTTTTTCAGCTATAAAATCGATCTCTTTTTGTTCTATTTTTCCAATGTAAACTTGGTAACCCCGCCTTTTAAGCTCAAGAAA
>JAYUWT010000004.1:0-2428 GCA_043753405.1 Saprospiraceae bacterium
TTGAAGTATTCCAACGCCTTCACGGTAAAGAAGAATATGCAGGAACAGGAATTGGGCTTGCCATTGTAAAAAAAATAATTGATAATCATAATGGCATAATTACAGCGGAAAGTAAATTAAATAAAGGAACAACATTCGATATTTATATTCCTTCTGATTAATATAAATAAATCAAATTTCTATTTTAATTATAGAAGAATTAAATAATATTTAATAACAAAAAAATATGGTAGATTTTAGAAGGTAGAAGGTAAACCCTTGATAATTATTATACTTAGGAATAGAGATAAGCGATTATAAATAAAAAATTTGTCATATCCGGTTACCATCTAACATTTGCCCTCTACCTTTATATTGTGACTACCTAAGCTTTAATATATAAATTTTAAATGGATAGAGATCCCCTATACATTGTTCTCGCTGATGATGATGAAGCAGACCGTCTGCTATTTGTAGAGGCATTGGACGAATTGGAAATAAAATCCAAAGTGCATATAGTGAAGAACGGAATGCAATTAACGGAATATCTGTCAAATAAAAATACCCTATTGCCTCATGTTATTTTTCTTGACTTGAACATGCCCCTTAAGAATGGCATGGAATGTTTGAAGGAGATCAGAAAAAATAAAAAATTTAATGAAATATTGATTGCTATTTATTCTACCTCAGCATCCGAAAATGATATAAACGAAACATTTCGTTGTGGAGCAAATGTTTACATTAATAAGCCCAGTGATTTTAATGTACTTAAACAATTATTAAACAAAGTAGTCACTGCTACATTTTTATATGAAGCAGATTCTTTTGATAAATCAAATTTTTTACTCAGGATCTAAGAATAATATGATTCAAAGATTATGTATTCAATGGGCAAGAAAAGGTGTATTATAGTGTAAGTATTTCTAAAAATGGAAAATGGTTTACTTATGCAGCAGAAAGGGAGAAGAAGCATGCAGTATATGTGATGCATATTAAAAAGAAAAAAGAGACAAAACTTATTGGCGATTAATAATGGGATCTTCCTCTTTATAATTAAGGACATGAATTTAACAAGTCAAATAGCCAAACATTTCAGGGATGTTTTTTTTGGAGGAAACTGGACCTCTTCAAATATAAAACATCATTTGTCAGACTTAACCTGGCAACAAGCTATTACACAAGTTTATTCATTTAATACCATTGCGATCCTGGTTTATCACATGAATTATTATGTAAGTGCCGTCTTGAATGTATTACATGGGAAAACCCTCGACGCAAAAGACATATATAGTTTTGACCTTCCACCCATCCACTCCGCGGAAGACTGGGACAATTTGTTGAGCAAGACCTGGAGAGAAGCAGAAGAATTTGCATCTATGATAGAACAATTGCCGGAGCATAAGATTTGGGAAACTTTTACAGACGAAAAATATGGAACCTACTACAGAAATATTCAAATAAAATGAGGTTAAATCCTTAGCAATTAAAGCACAATTGTTTTATGTGAAATAATTATTAGAATCATGAATGAATTAAAAAAAATCCTGTGGAATCAATTCGGTGCAGCTATAGATATGCTGGAAAGTGCAATAAATTTTTGCCCTGAAGAATTATGGATATCAGATAAAAATTATTGGTACACAGTCTATCATACACTATTTTATCTGGATTATTATCTGTCGGAGGATACTATATCTTTCATACCTCCGCCCCCTTTTACGTTGTCAGAATTTGATGCTTCGGGTGTACTTCCTGATACTGTATATACTAAAGAAGAGTTATTGAATTATCTCGAAATTAGTAGAAAAAAATGTTTTGATATGATCGCTGATATGTCAGAAGAAAATTCAAAAAAAAGATTTATAAATGAATACAGAAATTACAGCCGCCTTGAGATCTTTATATATAATATGAGGCATGTCCAACACCACACCGGTCAATTGAATTTATTACTAAGACAGAATATCAATGACGTGCCCCGTTGGATATCACAAACCCTTAAGACTTATTGAATAGGTTAAATAAACAGATTAATCGCAGCTACTGTTGAGACTCAAAATTTTTTAAATCTAAAACAATTGAAAGCGAAAGGTTAGAACCAATTAAAATTCGAATTAAAGCAAAGTCAGGAATTATTGTTGGATCTCCTTGCTGTAAGGCATGATGAGGAGCTAAATGCAGAATTTAATCAGGGTGACGATTTGGAATATTTTATAAAAGGTATTATTGAGCATGATGTTTATCATCTTGGCCAGATAGGCTTGTTAAAAAGATTATTCGGATCGAAATAAGGAAGTTATGAAATAAGAACAGGTATTTTATTTTGGAATAAATTTATATTACATTAGCCTGTCCAACTTAGTGCACATTATGTATAATGAAGTCCTTTTCTCTGAAGAACAGAAATTCAATCAGTGGTTTATTAAGCTCGTTTTGTTGCTAATTAATG
>JAYUWT010000005.1:0-2426 GCA_043753405.1 Saprospiraceae bacterium
CTCTCTTCGTCTCTTAAATAAAACGCTTCTCCCTTAAGATCGGTGATAGGATCATTATTCCATGGTGTTAACCGGATCTCATGAGCATTCTCGACCCAGGTATATGACTGACCGCTTTCTGTAATTATGCTTCCGAAGCCGGGATTTGCTAACACATTGATCCAGGGGGCAGGGGTTCTATTTTCAGGTGTTGTTGTAATAACATATTCTTTTCCATCCGGTGTAAATCCACCTAGTCCATTAAAAAATTGGAGATCCTTCTTCGGTTCAACAGCTATATGAAGAGAAGGATAAATTTTTGTAGGAATGAAATAAGGTATGGCAACTTTAATTTTAGTCCGCCTGTTGATCTGCTCTTCCAACGTACCGAAACGATCTGCTATAACAACATGAGCTACTGACTCAAACAATATTCTGTCCTCATTGGTTATCTGTTCGGTAGATCGAATAAAAATTCCACCTGGCTTTTCTTTCAAATCATTTACCAATCCGGGTGCAATAAGACTTTGTATCTGGTTATGTAATTCCTGCCGGTAGCCTCCATGGTCATCATTCCATATTACGAGATCTACCATCAGCCCTTTCAAACGCCAGTACAAATGGGCCTGTAACATTTGTTTTACAAGGTCAATGTTAGATGCATCTTCGATCTGCACCAAAACAATTGGAATATCTCCTGATATTGAATAACGCCATAATCCCGATTGGTCTTTTCTGTTCTTAATGATTACAGCTTGTTCTGCCCTTAATAATTTATTGGAAAAGATAATAGAACCTGCCAATCTTGAATACAAGTGTGCATCTGCTTCTATTGCATTAATCTGTCTCAAGATTACCTGGCTATGTGTCCATGCCAATTCAAGAACCCGGTTGAATAAATGGTATTCCTGGTATTTATCTATAAGATTATTGCATATCGTTTCAGTTTCTGCCATGCCGGTAATAATATCTACAGTTGCCGATTCATGGCCTTCTAAAATAATCCGGTATTGAATAGATACTATGGGATCCAGAACAGAGCCGCTATTGCCGGATAAAAGTTCAGTACGTTTAATTACCTGTGGTTTATTAATACTGTTGCCTCTTCCTATGAATTGATCCCGGTCAGTTTCGTAAGAAATATCGGTTATTTCTGCATTATGAACTTTCATCAGGTGAAACATGCACGGTATTTTTTCTTCTACTGATCGGGCCCTCCGGGTACATTTAATTGCATGACGTTGTTCATTGATTTGTGTATGAATAAATAAATTACTAAACGCAGGATGAGCTTCATCAGCGGCAGGAGTAGTTAGTACTACTTCCGCATAACTGGTTATTTCGAGCATTCTTTTTTTACGAGACCTGTTAGTGATATGCACTCTTCTTAATTCAATATCATCTTCAGGAGACACCACAATTTCTGTATGTGTTTCCAATGAAAAATCGCGGCGGCGGAATTCAGCCCTACCCTCGGAAAACACAGCTTCATAATTCTCCCCCTCCTTTAGAGTTGGGTGGTAAGCTGATGACCACAAAGCATTACTCTCCATGTCACGTATATAACAAAAGCTTCCCCAGTTGTCACAGGTGATGTCTTCACGCCAACGAGTAACAGCCATATTTTTCCATCGGCTATATCCACCTCCCGCATTTGTAACCATTACATGATACCTGCCATTTGACAATAACTGAATTTCTGGTATAACCGTATGCGGAGTTTTGATAACACGAATAGAAGGATCTGTGCCGGAAACAATACTGGTGTCGCCCGCATGCACACTCGGTGAATAAAAAGTAGTAATCCTGGGTATCCTTTCCTGTAATAATAACAATGTAGATTTTAAATGAACCTCTGATTCAAACCTTTGCTGCATTGGCCTGTTCAGAAGAAGGTAAGAAAGTGAAAGGAACGACATGCCCTGGTGGTGTGCCATGAATGATTGTATCACAACTCTTTTTTGTTTCCTGAGCAAACGTGAAGTTGTGTAATCTATCGCCTCATAAAAACCATAATTAGCCTCATAACCATCTTCTTTTAAAACTTGCAAATTTTTATAAGCTTCATTAGGCGCTACCATTAATGCCATGATTGTTGAGTAAGGAGAAATCACAAGGTCTTCGCCCAAACCACGCTTAAATCCAATACCGGGAACACCAAACGATTTGTATTGATAATTGAGATGGGCATCCAGCATATTATATCCTGACTCGGATATTCCCCAGGGCATCGCATGTTTTTTACCATACTCAATCTGCTTATGAACAATAGCTTTATTGGTTTGATCTAATAAAGTATTTTTATAAGTGGGCATCACTAAAAGCGGCATCAGGTATTCGAACATAGAACCGCCCCATGAAAGCAACACCGGGGTAGCACCCTGGCTGGTAAGTTGCCTGCCTAAAGCAAACCAGCTTTCCTGGGGTAATTTACCCTGTGATATTCC
>JAYUWT010000006.1:0-2424 GCA_043753405.1 Saprospiraceae bacterium
CAAAAGTCCGAGCAGGGTTCTTGCCTCCTTAAAAATAATTAATCCGGCAAAAGTCCGAGCAGGGTTCTTGCCTCCTTAAAAATAATTAATCCGGCAAAACCCTGCGAAGGTTTGGGATAACCATACTCATGCAACATGGCAGTAAAACGAACACATAAAGAAATTAATACCAGTTATTTTGTCACATTTACCTGTTACAAATGGTTACCTCTTTTTGAAAAAACTAACCTATATGATGACATATACAAATGGTTTGACCTACTAAAAAAGGAAGAAAATTTTATATTAGGTTATGTAATAATGCCTAATCACTTACATGCGCTTATTAAATTAAGCAATCACAGCAGGACGATAAACAGATTAATTGCAGAGGGAAAACGATTTAGAGCATATGAGATAATTAAACGATTAAAGAAATTGAAACTTGTTGAACTATTGAATATTTTAGAGGATGGCGTAAACAATATTGAAAAGAAAAAGGGTTCTATTCATAAGGTATTTGAAGTATCATTTGATTGTAAAGAATGTTTCACAACTAAATTCATCCAACAAAAATTAAACTATATGCACAATAATCCGGTAAAGGCTGGATTGGTAAAAAATGCCAGTGATTATATACATTCCTCCGCAAAATATTATGATACAGGTGAACAGGGAATTTATGAGATAAACAACTATTTGGATTATTATAATATATCTAATGCCTAAGACTTACCCCACATCAAGCCGCAGGGTTTTGTCAGTTTAAATTTTTATAGGTGACAAGAACCCTGCTTGGACTTCAGATCGATAATAACAACTGCTGGAAAAGTAATAATTATTGGGTTAAACAATTTGGAAGGATGGAGATACCGGCTTATTCAGTGAAAAGAGATGGATATTATAAGTTAGAATTGGAGTATGATTGACAAGTTGATACCGGCAATTAGAAAAAGACTGAAAATCCTTGAGACGAATGATCAACAAGCCATTAAAGTAATTAAGTGGATTTCGAGCAATTTAAAGGTTGAGAATTTACAAATTTAATTTATCGACAAGATTCTATGTTACTCTAGTTATTTAATAAAAGCATTTTTAAGATTTTTAGAACTAAGTGATTGGGCTTCCTTTGCTTGCTCAAGTACAGAAGCCATACCAAAAAATTCATGTGTTACTCCGGTATATAATTTATAATTTACTTCTACTCCTGCTTCCTTTAATTTCTCAGCCAGCAATTTACCTTCGGTTTGCAACAAATCAATTTCGGCAGCTATGATTGTTGTTGATGGAAGCCCTTTCAAATTTGCCTTAACCAGCGAAATGCGTGGATCAAAAGCTTCGATTGGGTTGCCCAAATAGTTTTTTAACATCCATTCAATCAGTGGTTTGGTCAATGGTTTTGCATTTCCCCATTGTTGATAGCTCTCTGAATTCATATCGCTATTGGCAACCGGATAAACCAATAACTGATGAAGTGGCATAGTGATATTTTTATCTCTTGCCATAATGCTGACATTACAGGCTAGATTGCCACCTGCACTTTCTCCGGCCACAGCAACCATCTTCGGATCTGCATTTAAAGAAGCGGCATTTTCCAGGGCCCATTTATATGCAGCGAAAGCATCATTGTGTGCAGTAGGAAATTTATGTTCGGGTCCCTGTCTATAATGAACAGATACAACCACTGCGCCAGTTTGTTCAGCCAGCCCCTTTGCGGAAGCATCATAAGTATCTAGGTCTGCTATTACCCAGCCACCTCCGTGATAATATACAATTAATGGGTGCGGTCCATTTCCATTCTTAGGTGTATAAATTCTTGCGTGAATCTTTCCTCCTTCAACAGGAATGTCTTTACCCACAGTATCTACAATTATTGCAGATACTGGAATATTATTGCGTTTCATCACGTCCATAACAGCATGCGTAGGAGTATGCTGATTTCTTGCCTCGTTAGCTGATAAAGTTTCCAGAGGAGGGTCACCATAGGCGGCAAGCTGTTCTATTACAACTTGCATGTTGTCATCAATGCCGGGTGCCCAATTTGGTTTTGGATTCGTTGGAATAAGTTCAGGTATGTCCATACTATTTATTTTTTTCTGTGAGTAATTAACACTATCTTCTTTACTTTCATTATAATCTGAGTTGTTGCGAGTATCGCATGAGGATAATGCATAAACCAAAAACAAGGCAACAGCAGTAGAAATGGTAAAAGAACTCCTCATTGAAATTTATTTTGATTTGTTGAATAAAAGCATACATTATCAAAACAACAATTGAACCATATAGAGAATATCCAATTAATTAGTAAACTGAACCATAATTAAAAACAGGTATGGCTAATACAATAGTAAATTAAAGTTTATACTTTTTTTAAAAGGGGTTTTTTATTCCCATAATTCCCAAAATATACAAAACAATACACAGAGTTATAAAATCTAAATAAAG
>JAYUWT010000007.1:0-2419 GCA_043753405.1 Saprospiraceae bacterium
CGGAAAACTGGATCCTGCAGGAAAAAGTTGAATACTTCCCGGCTATTAAAACCCCAAACCCTGACGAGCCCGTTAAATTTGAGATAAGAATGATGCATACATGGGACGAGAATGACCCTGAACCAAAATTGGTCAATAATCTGATCAGGCTTAGTAAAGGAGAGATGATTGGAGTTAAATATAACAAGGATAAGGATTGGATCGGTGCAAGCCTTGGCCTGTTCGAATCATAAATAACACGAATGCCTGATCTTTCATTTCCAATTCCACTTGATAAATTAATTCCGCAGAGAAAACCATTCGTCCTCGTGGATAGTATTACATTGCATCAGGATGACCTGACGGAAACATCTTTTCTGATCGATGCAGGACACATTCTTGTGGAAGAAGGTTTATTGTCTGCATATGGTTTGTTAGAAAACATGGCACAATCTGCAGCTATGAGATCGGGATTTGAAGCACATAATTCCAATAAAAACCCTAAAACCGGATTCATCGGAACCATCACCAATGCGAACATTTATCAATTACCTTCTGTTAATACAGAGATAAGGACCAAAGTTATCCAAACAACACAAATAATGAATATCATTGTGATTGAATGTCAATCTTTTTTAAAAGAGGACAAACTGGCAGATTGCTCTATGAAAATTGTTTTAATGGATGAAGGACCAACCGGTGAATAAAACAAGACTATAAAAGTGATTTAACTATTTATAGTTTCAATTGAAAAATTTAAACAGGACAAAATAGTGCCGGGTACGACAGGAAAAATATTGGAACACGAACATCTTCAAGCTATAAGGTTCAGTGAAGTAGACGCTATGGGTATCGTGTGGCATGGCCATTATGTGCAATACCTGGAAGAAGCAAGAGAATCATTTGGTCACCGGTTTGGTGTTGATTACCTTACCATTGCATCACATGGGTTTAAGATTCCTATAGTGGACATGGAATTTAAATATCGTCGATCATTTAAGTATGGCGAAACGATCAGAATAGAAATAAAATTTATTGATACACTTGCCTCTAAGATCATTTTTCAGTATGACCTCTTCAGATCGTCGGATGGACTATTGGCTGCTTCAGCCAAAACTACCCAGGTTTTTATTGATGAAAAAGACGAATTACAACTTAATTTCCCTAATTTTTTTCTTGAGTGGAAAAAAACAATGGGAATAAATCAATGAAATACTCAAACAATATCATCAATAATTATTCTTTGATCCGTTCTTTCGGTCAAAAAATTGAAAAGTATTACAGATGAAAATATTCTGTAACAGGGGAAGTATCGTAAACAATTGGGGATCTGATATGAAAATCCACTGGCAAAATGTACTTGACCAGAAGACATCATTGCAACCAAGGACCCTTAACAATGGATTTATTTGCCACGCCTCTTTCCTGAATGATGACCAGTGGGATGGATTAAAAGATAATTATGGAAAGGAATTTACTAAAAGTGCGCTTTTGTGTATTGAGTCCATTGAGCAAACGATCGCAGGATATAGTATCGACTTTGAGTCTTGTATGATCATATTGGCGACCACTAAGGGAGATATCGATCTTTACCCAAACTTAGGATTGTCATCTGATAGCAATGAAAGATTTTATTTATCCTCCATAAGTGAGCAAATTGACAAATATTTTAAACCTAAATATCCCACAATTATCCTGAGTAATGCTTGCATTTCAGGGAGTCAGGCTATCCAACTGGGAACTGCAGTTATAAGAACAGGTAAAGCTGAAAAAGTTATTGTTTGTGGAGTGGATATTATGTCGGAATTCACTTTGGATGGATTCAACAGTTTAAAAGCCCTTAGTGAAGAACCATGCAAGCCATTCGATCTTAACCGGAAAGGGATCTCTTTGGGTGAAGCGGCTTCATCCATTCTGTTGAGTAAGACTCCCGATCCATTTAATGATTTTAGTATCGTTCAAATAGATGCCGGTATCGTCACCAATGATGCAAACCATATCAGTGGGCCATCCCGCTATGGGGAAGGACTCTACTGTGCATTGGAAGCTGTTTCTGATAATTTTAAGATCATACCTGATATTATTTCCCTTCATGGCACAGGAACCATTTTCAATGACGATATGGAATCTGTAGCCTTAAAAAGGGCCGGTTACGACAAAACAGAAGCCTTTGGCTTAAAGGGCAATTATGGACATACCCTGGGTGCTGCAGGAATATTGGAATCAGTCATATCTCTCTATGCCCTTTGTCATAATACGATCCCGGGCACAACTTCATTTTTTGAACCTGGCACAGTTGAAAAAATCAATGTCTCTGACAAAAATATTTTAAAGCCAATTGAAACCCTTTTCAAATGTGCTTCTGGTTTTGGAGGTGGTAATTGTGTTCTTTCATTTTCAAAAAAATCAAGATGAATGACCAGCAAATAATTCCGGGGAT
>JAYUWT010000008.1:0-5981 GCA_043753405.1 Saprospiraceae bacterium
GGTGTCTCATTAAAGAATTTGTCGACAAGTGAGGTCAATTTGAGCCTTAATAATAACTGGAGGAATCAAGGTGCTTCCTTTAGCTCCACAAAGGATGCATTTATCACTTTTAGTACTGATGGAGATTATCAGGTTGGTCTGACCGTAGATGATATAAACCAATGTGTGGATAGCATCATTAAAACAATATCATATCATCCGATCCCGGAAAAAATTCTGGAATTACAAAATATCAATGGTTGTATTCCGGCTTTGATTCAGTTTGTGAGCCCTCATCCCGGTGTGGATAGTACTTATACGGTTTCCTGGGATTTCGGAGATGGTACTTCCGGTACGGGAATGAATCCCATACATACTTATGGAGTAATAGCGGAATATGACATAAAGATTCATGTGGTCGATCCGGTCGGATGTGAATATGAAGGTTTCTTTGCCAATGCCGTCAGGATCAATGATGTACCTATTGCCGGATTTGATTATTTACCTAAGGAACTTTCCAATTTGAGACCCAACATTCAGATCATTGACCAAAGCAGTAAAAGTGTAAATTGGGTGTATGATTTTGGTAATGGTGACCGGTCAGAAACTCAAAACCCCACATATGTCTATTCGGATACCGGATTTTTTGAAATAAAACAAACCGTTGAAACGATAGAAGGGTGCATTGACTCTGCATTTTTATTGGTGGATGTTAAGCCTATCAATACGATCTTCTTGCCCAATGCCTTTTTACCCAGTACTCAGGGTGATAATGGTGTATTCCGGCCGTCCGGCAACGGCTTTGGCATTAAAAACTATCAATTGTCGATCTTTGACAGGTATGGTGAAGAATTGTACACTACAGACAATTGGGATAATGGCTGGAATGGACTTGATAAACGGGGAAAGACTATTCCCAATGGAACTTATGGGGTAAGAGTGAAGCTCACAGGACCCAGAGGGGAGATTAAACAGATGCAAGGGTCGGCGGTATTAATTCGATAGATTCTAGATTCTAGATACTAGACACTAGAAGACAGAAATCAGAAGTCAGAAGATCAGAAATCTGATATCAGAAATTGGTATTTTTTCAAGCGTTCGATTATATAATTATTGTTGAGTTAATTTGATTTGAAAGAAATCTATAAATTTTTGTGGATAATAATAAATAATTCAATAAGTATTAATTACCTTTGTGCCTCATTTCAAGAAAGAATTAAATACTAGCGTCATGGATGCAATTAAATTTGTCAACGAACAAACATTAAGTTTAAAGAATAATATGGACTTCGGTCCCGGTGATAACGTTGAGATCAGCTATCAGATCATAGAGGGTGCTAAAGAGCGTGTACAGATATTCAAAGGAGATGTAATTCAGATCAAAGGTCACGGATTGACCAAATCTTTTACTGTTAGAAAGATTTCTAACGGAGTAGGAGTAGAGCGTATTTTCCCTTTTGCTTCTCCAAGCATTATTGGTGTAAGAGTAGTGAAAAGAGGTAAAGTCCGTAGAGCAAAATTATTTTATCTGCGAAAATTGGTGGGTAAAGCTGCTCGTATCAAAGAAAAGACTACCTACGCAAAAAGCTAACAAGGTGTTTTAAAATATAAGAAACTGCTTTATCGTTTGGATGAAGCAGTTTTTTTTTGCAACTCAGTCAGAAAGTGAATAGTAATGGGAGGTGTGATAAGCCATAGGTGATACAAGATGCTTTCTGAGCATGTTGCATTCTGACTTCTGATTTCTGACTTTTATTAAGTGTACGCATATCAATGAAATAGTGTCAATATTTTGATGTCAGAACTAGTTGTTTGACACGATTAACTGTTTTATTGCAAATTATACATTAAATAATAATGTAATATATAAGCTTTGGCATTAAAATTGCAACCTTTCCGGTAGAGAAAATCAATGCGGCCGATATGATTAAAAAATTAATAAATATTCCTTATAAAAAGTGGTTATACACGACCATTTTTTCTTTTGTGATATTAAGCTTTGTTTCGGTGATCGCGCTTCGCTATGTACCAGCTTTGGCTACACCATTGATGTTTATCCGTTCAGCTGAACAATTAAATGATAAACAACGCGACTTCAGATGGCAAAAAGACTGGGTTTCCCTGGATAAAATTTCCAAAAATGCCGTGATCGCTGTATTGACCAGTGAGGATCAAAATTTTAGCACACATAATGGATTTGACTTTGAAGCCATAGAAAAAGCCTTGGCTCACAATAAAGTGAGTAAAAAGAAGATCGGGGCAAGCACAATTTCACAACAGACTGCCAAAAATGTCTTTCTCTGGCAAGGTAGAAATTGGTTGAGAAAAGGCATGGAGGCTTATTTTACTTTATTAATTGAGATGATGTGGCCTAAAGACAGGATCATAGAAATGTACCTAAATGTGGTGGAATTTGGTGATGGAATTTATGGCATCGAAGCTGCCTCACAACATTTCTATGGAAAAAATGCCAGTGACCTGAATAAAAATGAAGCTGCTATGTTGGCTGCTATTCTTCCCAATCCTATTAAATACAGCCCGGTACAACCCTCGAAGTATCTAAAAAACCGCCAGAAAAGAATATTGACACAGATGTATGCTGTTCAATACCCTGTAGCACCGTTTGAGCTCTCGTCTAATTAGTTGAAAGTTGAGTGTGGAGAGTGGAGAGTTGTGCGGTGTTTGGGCGGTAGAGCCTGATTTGAAAGGCTGATGGCTAATGGCCTATAGCCGATGGCTTTGCTGAGGAAGCGACTTTTCTCATCCTCTTATAATAGAATTGCGTGACCTTGAATTTTATGGAGGACTTAGTATTTAAAGTTTTGAAGGAAAATGTCCTAATTATTGTAGTCCAAGGTCATTACCTATTAGCCAAATAACCATTAAAAATCTTTGCGCAACTTTGGGCCTTCTTTGTGATATAACCTAATAGTCATGTTTCGGAGGTAAAAGTATCAATTATAGCTATCCAAGGCCATCAGCCATTAGCCAACAGCCATTGGCTTTTTGCGGATATTGGTTAGCTCATTAATATATAAGTTAGAATGACTTTCTTATAATGAGAACTTTGTGCAACTTTGGGCCTTCTTTGTGAACCTTTGTGATACATCCTAATATTCAAGTTTCGGAGGAAAAGGTATCAATCATTGCAGTGCAAGGCCATCAGCGATTAGCCAACAGCCATTGGCTTTTTGCGGATATTGGTTAGCTCATTAATATATAAGTTAGAATGACCTTCTTATAATGTGAACTTTGTGCAACTTTGGACCTTCTTTGTGATCTTTGTGATATAGCCTAATAGTCAGGTTTCGGAGGAAAAGGTATCAATCATTGCAGTGCAAGGCCATCAGCCATTAGCCAACAGCCATTGGCTTTTTGCGGATATTGGTTAGCTCATTAATATATAAGTTAGAATGACCTTATGATAATGAGAACTTTGTGCAACTTTTGGCCTTCTTTGTGAACCTTTGAGATACTGCTTTTAATACTTGTTTCGGAGGAAAAGGTATCAATCATTGCTGTGTAAAGCCATCAGCCATTAGCCAACAGCTATTGGCTTTTAGCGGATGGTGGTTGGCTCATTAATTTATACTTTTTAAGTTATTACGTTTAGAAGGTAAATTAATCTCTCAAAACTTCCAAGTTATCTCTCAAAAAAATACCTTTATGGCAAAATTTAAAATTTACCACATGAAGATCCATAATTTTAGTGCAGGTCCGTCTATTTTGCCGCAAGAGGTGTTTGAAGAAGCTTCAAGAGCTGTTTTAGATTTCAATGGAAGCGGCCTCAGTTTGTTGGAAATGTCACATAGAACAAAACCATTTGAGGATGTGATGGATGAGGCTCATTCTTTGGTAAGAGAATTGTATGGCCTATCCGATGATTTCAATATAATCTTCGTGACAGGTGGTGCCAGCACCCAGTTTTTTCAAATCCCTATGAATCTTCTGAATGACAATGACAAAGCAGTATACATCGATACAGGTGTATGGGCTAATAAAGCGATCAAAGAAGCTAAAAACTTTGGCCAGACCATCGTTGCAGCTTCATCCAAGGAATCCAACTATTCGTATATCCCGAAAGATTATGAAGTAGATAAAGATGCAAAATATCTGCACATCACCAGCAATAATACAATCTATGGCACCCAGCAGAACTGGTGGCCCGATGTAGACTGTCCTATCGTATGTGATATGTCGTCCGATATATTCAGCAGGGAAATTCCGGTTGATAAGTTTGGATTGATATACGCAGGAGCTCAGAAAAATATGGGATCTGCAGGAGTTACAGTTGTAGCGGTAAGGAAAGACCTTTTAGGAAAAGTTACAAGGACCTTACCCGCGATGCTCAATTATCAGACCCACATCGACAACGGATCTATGTACAATACTCCTCCTGTATTCCCTATATATGTTTCTATGCTAGTGATGAGGTGGATCAATAAGATGGGTGGGGTAAAGGCTATGGAAGGCATTAACAATGCAAAAGCTAAAATCCTTTATGATGAAATAGACAGAAACCCGCTATTCAAAGGAACTACAGCAATAGAGGACAGGTCCAGGATGAATGTTTGTTTCGTCATGGAAGACAACTCGATGGACGATACATTTATGGCATTGACAAAACAACATGGGATCTCCGGTATCAAAGGGCATAGATCTGTAGGGGGTTTCAGGGCGTCTATATATAATGCGATGCCACAGTCCAGTGTACAGGTGTTGGTGGATCTGATGAAGGATTTTGAAAACGCGAATGGATAACCTCTTAAGTTGAATAATTTTATTATTTACTATCCGGAAAATAAATAGCGGGCATAATTCAATCCATAATAAATTAATTGTGGGTAATGCATTAGTTTATTCGAAGTTAATTTATGATTGATAAGATAGGTATGTAAGGTCTTTACTCTGTTACCAAGGGTCAATCTGAGTTTATATTTCTGTTTTAAAGAAGTGAAAAATTGTCTTTCAATGTGCCCAAAATCAATTTTATAATAGAAATAAACCCTGCTTAACTCTCTGTTAATGATAGCATCATATGCCGGTAGTAATTTGTTTTGTTCCAGTAAATTATTTTTTATTCTAGTCAGGTAATCAAAATGATTATTAATTCTCACTTTAATATCCTTCCATTCCTCCACCCTGCTTACAGATGATTGTAAATGATCCTGATGTACCCATGTCAGTACTACATGATCAAAAACAAATGTTGATTTGTTAAGATAAAGTTTCCACATTAAATTGTATTCCTGGGCTGAGTCGAGCTGTTCATCCCAATTGCCGACATCATTGAGGGCTTTTCTACGCCACAGATTGGCACATGTATGTCCTGAGGAATAAGTCAGAAATCCAAGTTCGACGGGTTTGTTAACCTTTTTAATATATGAGCCGGTCAGGCCATTTCTGGTTTTATAAAAGGTTTTATGACTGCCCAGGATTACATCAGCTTCAAGTTGGTCAGAGATCAATATTAACTGATGTTCAAGTTTATCCGGCAATATTTCATCATCTGCATCCAGAAATTGGATCCATTTCCCTGTTGCTTTTTCAAGTCCACAATTTCTGGTAGCAGGCGCACCTTGTTTTTTTTCATCCAGCAAAATGATAGTGTCAGGATGAATGTTTTGTAGTTTTTGAATTAATTCACCCGTATTGTCAATAGAATTATTATTGACAATAATTATTTCTTTTGGTGGTATAGTTTGATTAAGAAGACTATTAATACATCTTTCAATAGTTTTAGAACAATTGTAAGCGGGTACAACTGCAGAAACATAATTGAAATTTATTTTATCTTCTTTTAGCATAGATAATTGACGCTTCTAAAATAATTAAGATAATAATTTTTTGGAATAATAAAATAAGTTAAATAAAAATACAGGATACTTTTTAATACTTTTTTTAACTGTGTAAAAGCTGTAAACGTGATGCCCATAGGTGATCAGCTTTTCATAAATAGTTAGCTGAATATTGTATTTCAGTTTCATTTTTCTGAATTCAGC
>JAYUWT010000009.1:0-2412 GCA_043753405.1 Saprospiraceae bacterium
CAACTTTTTATATCTTAATTGTATGGAGAAAAAATTTGCCGGTTGCTGCCCATTTTCCTTTCCAGTTCATGCAAAAATTAGTTTGAGAATAGGTGAAATCCTGGTTCAATACTAATTGGTCCCTATTGGAATATATAGTATTTAGAAAATAGTAATTGAAACCACGGATAATAATGTTAGGCCTTTCACTATTGTAAATACCGGCAAAATTATTAACTTTTTTCGAGCAACTCGCTAAGAATATTAAGCAAATAATCAAGAGGATAAGGACTTTGCTGTAGGTGATATTCAAGAAATTATAATGTGATGACCTCAACTTTGTATTGCGGGTTTTGATCGCATTTTCATGCATTTGGATCACTCCACTGAATTGTTTCCAAGGAAAGCTCCTGATGTTTTCTGCCATAAATTATTCCAAAAAATGCCAGCAGACACCAGCTATGTCAATGATGGTTACTTCTTTGCCAAAAGGCTGCTGCACTACTTTACCGACTTTAATACCATATTTTTCAGCTAATTGTTTTTCTAAAACAAAATTTCTGAATTCTTCGACATTATCAACAAGAACTGAAAGCATGTAATTTTCGGCAAAGGCTTTCTCATTGAAATCCTGAAGTATGAACTTGCAATCACCAAGCACCATTCCTGCCATGCCGCCCTCGTCCCATTCGGTCTCGAAGCCCAGTTCTTTAAAAAATTCTTTTGCCTTTGCAAAATCCGGTCCCGAGGGTACGAATGGTTGAATAGCTATTAGTTTCATACTTTAAAGATGGATTATTATTTCCTTGTGATAAAATAACCGTACGGTTGCAGGACCAATTCTGTTCCAAGTGATAGAGAGGTTCCCGTCATTACATTGGTCCAGGTACTGTTGGCCAGCGCCGGGGGTAAAGGAAAGGTGACCACTTTATTTCTGACATTTGCAAAAATCAATATTTTTTCTGAATCTTTTTCTTTAGTATAAGCACAAACATCGGCGTTACTATAGGAAGTCAAAGTCCCGCGTTTTACAGCGTTGCTTCCTGCCCTGAACTTCAATATCCTTTTATACTCTTCTTTAAGATCAGGATTGAGGCTCCAGTTTATTTTCGTGGAAGTAAATGGAAAAACTATTCTTGTAGGATAGCCCACTTCCTGGCTACCATAGATCATCGGGACACTTTTCATCGTAGATGCTATGACAAAGGCTGACATGGAACCGGTCTTTCCTCCGAACAATTCAAGGGGAGTTCCATCCGAACCATTTACATCATGATTGGAAGTATAGCGCACGATCTGCTGGCCATTGGAAGAATTGGCATATTCTGTATCATTGAGATTTATAAGACTTTGAACAGAGTTGTTATTTCCATAAACTTTCTTCAACTGGTCGAAAAATCCAAAACCGAAGTTGTAATCAAATCCTGCTGAGAAGTTGGCTGTCCTGCTGCCTTCTGCAAGAATTAATAATTTATGCGTTGTTATACTTCTTAGTGTATCTACTGCTTGTTTCCAGAAATCCACGGGTGGTCCGTCCGTATAATCCATCCTGAATCCGTCGACATTGGCTGTATAGACCCAGTATTTCAGACTGCTGATCATCTCCAATCTCATCGCGGCGTTATTGAAATTCAATTGAGCAACATCGGTCCAGTTGAATCCGGGAGGGTTGATGATAGCTCCGGAACTGTTTTTTACATACCAGTCACCATGAGCATTGATCCATGGGTGATCAAAAGAAGTGTGATTGGCTACCCAATCCAGGATGACAGACATGCCCCTGCTGTGTGCACCATCTACAATGGCGCGTAAGTCTGTCAAATTACCGAATTCCGGATTAACCGTTTTATAATCCATGATACAGTAAGGAGAATTAAATGCTTTGAACTTTCCTACAGGGTAAATAGGCATCAGGTAGATGACATTGGTCCCAAGCGCCTTGATCGAATCAAGCCTCTCCAATACTCCTGAAAATTTACCACTTGCACTGAATGGCCTCATATTGACCTGATAGATGATAGCGTCTTCGCGGTCAGGAACACCTGTAAAAGGTGTTCCATATTGAACAAGCCCCGGAGGGATAACGGGTGGAGTTATAGGATCAGCTGCATCCTTGCATGAAACCAGAAACAAGGCTATATATATAAAAATACTGTATATGTTCATTGCTATTTTTTTATAAAAATATCCAAAATAAAGGAAAGATAATATTTTAATTACCGGTGTTGTGATTCAAGTAATATTTAAACTTCGGAGGTTTGTCGAAGTTTGCAACTTCGACATCTCCTCAATGCCATGCCCCAACTATCGCCCCATTGATCAGCGACGAAACCACACATAACCTGTCGCTACAGAATCAACTTCAAAATAATGAAGATTCTGCCATGTCGAATTTCGAAGGCATTAAGATAAAATCCTTGCCAAAATTAATAG
>JAYUWT010000010.1:0-2408 GCA_043753405.1 Saprospiraceae bacterium
GAGAAGCGCCTTTTAAGTTTCAAGACCTCAGAGTTACTTCATCACAAGGATCTTTGGATGATGTTTGTTTGGCGGGATTTTGTGTCGACCTATAAGCAGACTATTCTGGGACCATTGTGGTTCATCTTGCAACCCCTACTCACTACTATTGTCTTTGTTTTTGTATTTGGGAATTTTGCAGGACTTTCAACAGATGGGTTACCCAAGTTCTTGTTCTATCTTTCGGGTGTAACCATTTGGAATTATTTTTCAGAATGTTTTAATCGTACCTCAAATGTGTTTACCGCCAATGCCGGTTTGTATGGCAAAGTATATTTCCCAAGACTGATCATCCCGCTTTCGATTATTACGGCTAACCTGGTTAAGTTCCTCATCCAGTTCATTCTCTTTCTGGTCATATTATTTTATTTTGTTTTGACTTCAGATAGAGCAGTGTGGCCTAATATTTATATACTGCTTACTCCGGTATTACTTATTATTATGGCTGGCTTTGCCTTGGGTGGGGGATTGCTGATTTCCGCAATGACAAATAAGTATAGGGACCTGGTCCAACTCATCAGCTTTGGTGTTCAGTTGCTCATGTATATAACTCCGGTTATCTATCCGGTCAGTTCTTTATCGCCCCAACATCAGAAACTTGCATTGTTGAATCCTTTGGCTCATGTTATAGAAGCATTTCGGTTCGCATGGACCGGTACTGGATATTTTACCTGGGAAGGTCTGATGTATAGTATTGCATGTATGATCGTAATAGTTGTTGTTGGGATCGTTTTTTTTAATAAGGTGGAATCGACATTCCTCGACAATGTATAAATGATGACGAAAGATCTGGCTATAAAAGTTGAGGGGTTATCCAAAATGTATCGGCTTGGTGAGATTAGTTCAGGCACTATACACCAGGACTTCCAGCGCTGGCTGTCAAAAGTCAGAGGGCAGGAAGATCCTTATCTTGAAATAGGCCAGGAGTTTGGGAGTACAAAAGGTTTTTCCTGGGCATTAAACGAAATCAGTTTTGAATTGCATAAGGGCGAAATATTAGGAGTAATTGGGAAAAATGGTGCAGGTAAAAGTACTTTGCTTAAAATCTTAAGTAAGATCACAAGACCAACAAAGGGACATGTATACCTGGATGGAAGAGTAGCCTCATTACTTGAGATCGGCACAGGATTTCATCCGGAAATGACCGGCCGGGAAAATATTTTCATGAATGGTGCGATCCTGGGAATGAAAAGAAAGGAGATCAAGGACAAATTTGATGAGATCCTTGATTTTTCCGGAATTGGCAAATATATAGATACACCTGTCAAAAGATACAGCAGTGGAATGTACATGCGTTTGGGCTTTTCCGTGACTGCATTTTTAGAGCCAGAGATCCTCATTATTGATGAAGTGCTTGCGGTGGGAGATATTGAGTTTCAATCAAAATGTTTGGGCAGGATTAACGAAGTGAGTAAGAACGACGGAAGAACGGTATTATTCGTGAGTCATAATATGGATGCTATCCGGAATTTATGTACGCAAAGCATTCTGCTGGATAAAGGTAAATTGATCAAAACCGGAAATACTGATGAAGTGCTTAAGTTGTATTCCGACACTTCAATTAAAGAAAAAGAGCTGGTGTGGGTCAGAGCCAAGGCATCGGATCAGCCTTGCATTGAGCAAATAGCCATTGAAATAATGGGGGTTCAGCCTGATCTTGAATTGATACTCAGTTGCAGATGTAAAGCCCCAGATTCTGGTTTTAAAAAGTCGAATCTTGCTATAGACATAAAAAACGGACTGGGCGTAACCATCATGCAGGCTATACCTGATATCAATCCTTTTATTACGCTTTCAACAGAGCCTGTTAACATAAAAATCAGGGTCCTACTGCAAGGGCTTGTACCGGATAAATATTTTGTTTCAGTATGGTTAGGCCCGCACAATACGGAAACCTATGACTGGGTGCAGGATGCTGTAAGTTTTGAAGTGTTGCATACGCCTACCAAGGGGAGGATATTTCCTCATACGCTTAATCATGGCAGCATTGTCCCTAGATCCGAGGTTATTACAATTGGCTAATTGACTAATTTACTAATTGGCTAATTCTAAAGGTCACAGTTCCTGAGAATTAGCTAATTAGCCAATTAGTGAATTAGCCATCGATTTTAAAATCTGATCTTATCCTCATCCCCCTCATACGGTCCCTGTTTCACCTCTATGATCTCTGATTCTTCGAGCATTTCAAATCCATGTCCGCCCGCAGCCAACAAGATCACATCTCCTTTTTTTAATATCGTGCTTGAAACAAATGTATGATCATCTGTAAATAAATCAACTTTGACCTTGCCGGATTTGATGAACAGGACTTCCTGTGTCTGGAACACCTCTCTTTTGACCATTCTGTGTTTGTGAGGTGGTATGATATA
>JAYUWT010000011.1:0-5955 GCA_043753405.1 Saprospiraceae bacterium
TTTAGGAAATGTTAGATTGAGCTTCCTATACCATTGGATGGCATCTTTTAATTCATTCCTATTCTGATGATGCATAGCCATGGCATACATGGCCTGATATGATACACTATCAACTCTTAGGGCGGTTTTAAAATATCTCACAGCGTTTTTTTCTTTCATTTCATCAGCCAGAACCCCTGTTTTTATCCAGGCGTCTGTCATAAAAGGATTAATCTCAGTAGCTTTTTTATAGGCCAGTAAAGCCCTTTTCTTATCCCCGGTTTCTTCAAGTACCGAACCCATCATGAGATAAGCATCAGCATTTTGCTTGTCCTTTTCCAAAATTGTTTTAATGGTCTGCATGGCTTCATCGTGTTTTTTCATGATGAGTTGAAATTCAGAAAGTTTTAAAAGGGTGTGAATGCTGTCAGGAAACATGCCAACTGCTTTTTGCATTGTGAGCAAGGCCATTCTGGACTGAAAGTAATCCAGATAAGTATCTGCCAGCAAATGATAATACGCGGGCTTCAGGGAATCAAATTTCATTGCAGATGCAAGGTCATATATTGCTTCATCATATCCTTCTATTTCATAATAATATTGAGCCCTGTTATAGTATGCATTCCCGTTTTTTGGATTTTTAGATATTTCCGCTGACAAGGCTTCCAACTGTGGATCAGTTTGTATCAATGCCTTTTTTGGTTCATCCGTTTGACCCTTACAGGACATCATTGCAAACAGGAGGGAGAAACAAGAGATCTTGAGTAAAAGCTTTAAATCTGACATTAAAATTTCTTTCATTTCAACAAAACGTTTAAAAAACAAATATAGAACCTTTCTTATAATATTATTAGTCATAAGTGACCTGCACATTCTAATAACAGCTATAAATCTGAATAAACAAAAAGCACTATATTTGCGAAAAAATTGAGATGTATTTTAGTGAAGATATCATTGATAAAATTTTCGAACAGGAGATCGAGTCAGACAAAGATCCTGTGCTCGAACTTGAAACCATTGCTGCTGATCAACCAGCCCTTATAGCCTATCTGGGCCAGGAAAATCTGGAATTATTGACAGAAGAGGAGTTCGACTATTGTGCATTTCTTGTCACGATCATTTATAAGGTTTATGATGAAAGCGGCCAGGAAATGTCGCTTATCCATCCCGAACAAATAGACAATGCGGAAGAGGCTAATTGGGAAAAAATAAATGCTTCGACCGGTAAAAAATTCAATCAAAGGATCGATGGTCTGTTTAAGGACTTTCCACAAGAGGACCTGCTCGCATTCATAGAGGATGCCCTCGAAGCTGATGACCTGCCTATCGTGACTAATGAAGGGAGAGAACCCATGTTTATCATTCTTAAGACTGTGATCGATGTGCTGGAAGAAAGCGTTTCACCAGATATTAGAAGCTAGACAGCAGACTCTAGACTCTAGATTCTAGATGCTAGAAGAGGTCAGAGGGCAGAGGTCAGAAGTCAGAAAGTGAAAAGAGAACAGTAATGGGGCGAACAGCGAACGGCGAACAGCGAACAGGCTCTGAGAATAAACATATTTACGTAATTTGCCAGATACTTAAAATAAATTGAAAAAATAAACTTCAGAACCTAATAAGCTAAAGTGCTTAATCGGCAATGCGCTGGCTTATAAACTATGATCAATAAATGAGATTATGTAGTTTAACGACAATAGCCAAAGACTAAAGACCAAAGACTAAAGCGTAGCGACCTGCATGAGGTCAGATGTCAGATGTCAGAAAGTGAACAGCGAACAGTGGCGCAACAAATGAAAGATTAAAGATTAAAAATGAAAGATAATTTACTTGAAACTATATATACTTAATAAACCTATACTTATTCCTCAAACAAGCTAAAGCGCCAACACGCCAAGGCGCCAAAGTGCTAAAGTGCACCAAAGACAAAAACGCAACGAGACAATAGTAAATGTGAAATGTGAAAAGTACAATGTAAAAAGCGACGCAGAATATGCTTCTTAACGTAACATGCCAAAACTTAAGACCAATAAAGAGTGAAAAGTGATGATGCGAACGGCGAACAGCGAACTGTGAACAGATTCGAAGAATAAAAAGATATACGTAATTTTCCAGGGCTTAAAATCCTTGTGGTAAATAAACTTTTATCGTAACAAGCTAAAGCGCCAAGGCGCCAAAGTGCTAAAGCGCTTTTTCTCATGAAACGTCCCTACAAAATTTTACTAGCGCTTCTCATGATGTGGCTGATCATGGCCCAGGGTTGCATGAAATTTCGCATCAGTGATACAAAGGCAAAAAAGGAATTCAGTGATCTTGGTGTAAAGTTAGAAACAGGGATTTACGATTCTGACGGTTTTAATTTGCATTATGCAAAAACAGGCGTAGATACTTTGCCAACCTTGTTTTTCGTCCACGGATCACCCGGAAGTTGGAATGCTTTTGAAGTTTATCTCAGGGATAAAGACCTTTTAAGCAAATACAGGATGTATTCGATCGACAGGCCCGGATTTGGATACAGCCAATTTGGAGACGATAAAGATCTCGCAGAACAGGCAGCTATTATCTTACCATTCATCCAAAAAATGGATAATGGTCGACCAGTCTATATCATAGGGCACTCCCTTGGAGGACCATTAGCTGTAAAACTTGCTGGAGATCATCAGGACCTTTTTAAAGGGATGGTTATTTTGGCAGGTTCAATAGATCCGGATGAGGAGCCACGTGAATCGTGGCGGGGACTTTTGTATTATACACCCTTGCAATATCTGATGCCGGGCGCATTCCGCCCCAGTAACAATGAGATCTGGGCAGTTAAATCGGAACTCAGGCCATTGAGGAAACAGATAAACAATATTACTTGCGATGTATATATCATACATGGAGATGCTGATAATTTCGTCCCTGTGGGAAATGTTGCATATGCCCAGAAATATATGGTCAATGCCAGATCAATGCAGGTTAAGATCCTGAAAGGGGCGCCTCATTTCATTCCCTGGGAACCATGGTATGGCGAAGTGAAGGAGGTGCTCATTAAATTGAAGTGAAGGCACTTGTTTAAATTCAGTTGCGAAGTACTAATCTTAGAAATCATATTATAAAAATATATATATATTTATTGTATTTTTATTTTGTAATTATTTAATTATAAAAAATTCAATCTTACTTTAGTATTTTTAATCTTTGATATCAGTATTTGCGAAAGCCTTTTTATTATAAATGAATTTACATTTGTCAACTAAGCTCACACATGAATAAAAGCCAAAAACAGGATGATATTAATTGGCAAATTGTCTGGAACCCCAAGAATCTAATTTTAATCATTGCCGGCGTTTTATTGGCTGTGGTTGCCATGAAAGGTTTCATGATCCCAAACCGGTTTTTGGATGGCGGTATTACCGGTATTTCGATCTTATTGCATGAATTATTTCATGTCAATATAAGTTTATTGGTTATTATATTAAATATAATCTTTATATATCTTGGGTATATTCGGATAGGAAAGACCTTTGCAGTTCAAACCTCCCTGGCAGTATCTCTGCTATCATTAGGTTTGTTGTTCATAGACATTATGCCCCTGACGCAAGATAAGTTATTGATAGCAACTTTCGGAGGTATTTTGATAGGTAGTGGAATAGGATTGGTGATCCGTGGTGGAGGAGTAATAGATGGTGTGGAGGTGATCGCAGTGTTCACGGGACGCAAAACCGGGTTTTCGAATACGGAGATAATTTTATTAATTAACACTATAATTTTTGCGATAGCAGCCATCGAGTTTGGCCTCGAAACTGCCATGTATTCCATTATCACATTTTTTACAGCAACACGCGCCACCAACTACATAGTGGATGGCATAGAAGAATATACGGCTATGAATATTATTTCGTCAAAGCAGGATGAAATTAAAGATCTTTTGGTCAATGAATTGGGTAAAGGCATCACGGTATATAAAGGAGAAAGGGGATATCTGCCCGGAAGTTTTGATATAAAGACGGACACGGAAATAATCGTGACGATCGTCACCAGGCTGGAGATCAAAAGTATTCAGGAAGCGGTTTCAAATATAGATCCTAAAGCTTTTGTTTATGTACAGATCATAAAAGAAGCGAGTGGCGGTATACTTAAATCAAAAGGCCATGTTAAATAAATTGGACCAAGAGGTAAAAATTATGTTGCAAAAAGGAAAACTAAAATATTTTTAGTTATGATGAAAATACTGGTTGTGGATGATGAAATTGATCTTGAAGTTCTTATAAAACAAAAGTACCGACAAAAGATCAGAGAAAAGGAATATGAATTTGTATTTGCTGTCAATGGTAGGGATGCACTCGATAAGCTTGTGGAAAACCCTGATATTGAGATCATCCTCAGTGATATCAATATGCCTGAGATGGATGGGTTGACCTTATTGGGCAAGCTCAATGAATCATCCCCTTTGATCAAATCAGTTATCATTTCGGCTTATGGAGATATGAGCAATATACGTACAGCCATGAACCTCGGTGCATTTGACTTTATAACAAAACCTATAAATTTTGAAGACCTCTCGGTGACCATCAGCAAAACCATCATTCAGGTTAAATTAATCAAAGAGACCCTCAAGGCTATCAAAGAGAACAATATCCTCAAGATGTATGTGGATAAGTCGGTCCTTAGTTTTATGGATTCAAGGGTTTTCGAATCTGAATTAAGTTCCAATGAATCAATCGAAGCAACGGTGGTTTTCATTGATATTTGCCATTTTACTTCCATCAGTGAAACGGCATCGGCGGACAATGTGGTTTTATTATTGAATAATTATTTTGATGTCATGGTCAAAGAGATCATAGCCCAGGGCGGATATATTGATAAATTTATCGGTGATGCCATCATGGCAGTGTTCAGGGATGATTTCCATCTTGATCGGGCGCTCGATGCGGCACTTGCAGTCAGATCTGCGATAGACAAATTGCCTGACATCTTGCAGGGAGTTACTTTTTCACCTAAAGTTTCTATCGGGATCAACACGGGTGAAATGATCTGTGGTAATATCGGCTCCAACAATCTTAAGAGGTTCGACTATACAGTCATAGGCGATGTCGTCAATGTTGCCCAACGACTTCAGGTTGCTGCCAAGGAAGGCCAGATCCTGATCAATGAAAATACTTATGACCGCGTCAAAGAGTCGTTTGAATGTAAATCTATTGGTGAAGTGGTGTTAAAGAATAAAGCAAAGGCGGTAAAGGCGTATGAGGTGATGGAGTAGAGGGAAAATGCGAAATTTTAATGATTTAAAAGTATATATCTATTCTAATAATTTAAAAGAAACAGGAATTACTGTATTAAATTCAATTACTTCACCTTCATGTCAATTCACAAATAAAATGAAAAAGCTATTCTTATCATCCATAATTGTGATGGCTTTTTATTCCCATTTTATAGCCCAGAACTTCCTGAAGGGATTATCCACTTATTCAACAACGACTGAAGCTTATCTCACGCTCAATGATGGCACTGAGTACACAGGAACAATCTCTGATTTTGAATTTAAAAAAGGCCTTATATCAAAACTTGGATTCATAATAGACGGGGAGAAAATAGAATTCCAACCTTCAGAGATCAAAAGTCTGTACATCCCATCATTTGGATTTGAGGAAATGGTTTCCAGCGCGTCCGGAGAAGTCAATGTCATTGAATGGAATGATGATTACAGAATTCATCTTCCCTTCATCAAAGAGGGTTATGTATACTACGAATCGTCTGAGGTCATTGTGAAAAAAAAGAAAGAGATCATGTTGCTTCAATTGATCAATCCCGGTTTTGCCAATGGAATCAAAGTATATTCAGATCCATATGCCCGACGGACCTATAGTGCCGATGTTGCAGGATTTACTGTTGCGGGAGGATTTTTAAAGTCTTACTACTTTAAAAAAGGGAATGAAACGGCTTTCAAGCTTACTAAAGGTAATTTCAATGAAAATGAGCAGAAACTTTTTGGAGATT
>JAYUWT010000012.1:0-2404 GCA_043753405.1 Saprospiraceae bacterium
CAGATATCCTGATGTGCCAGGTTATCTGGTCTGTCAACGCTTCACTACCGATAGATGTCAATAAATGGTGGAACGTCTTTCTGAATATCAGTGGTAACTATCTTGACAATCAGGCAGATTATGGCAAAGGAGCTATAGTAGACGTGCAGGCATTTTCATATAATTTATTCGGACAGAATACATTTACTTTGGGCAAGGGATTCAAAGCAGAGGTTTCCGGTTGGTATTCAGGTCCCGGAGTCTGGGGTGGTGTATTTAAATATGACCCAAGTTATGGTATCAATGTTGGTATCCAGAAGAAATTCTACGATAAGTTGAATATCAAATTGAGCATGCAAGATATTACCTATCAATCATGGTGGAGCGGTACTTCAGATTTCAATGGACTGGTCTCTACAGGTTATGGTCAGTGGGATAGCCGCCGTGCTGCGATCAGCATCAATTATGATTTTGGAAACAGTCAGATCAAATCCAGAAGAAGAAGTACGGGGTTGGAAAGTGAAGCCGGCAGAGTGGGAGGAGGGGATAATTAATGAATAGTGAATAGTGAATAGTGAATAGAGACAGCGGGCGGGGCTTAAGGGTCCGAAGTCTAGATCTTGTCTCTGGTCTCTGATTTCTGCCCTCTGACCTCTGACTTCTGACATCTAGCCTCTGGCGTCTGCAATCAGTAATTTCCGATAGAAAGCATCACCAGCGTACACGCTTCCACTACTTCAATGCCGGCCTCTTTTAAAGTCTGCTCAGTTAAGTCATCCTCCGTACCCGGATTGAAGATCACCCTTTTGGGTTTTAGCGTCAGGATCAGGGGCAGCCAGTGTTCGATATGTCGTGGTCCGACATACAATGTTACTGTATGAATATCTTCGACGATCCGTTTGTCACCGATGATCTCCACACCATTGACCTCAGCGGGTTTGAGACCATATCCTACTACCGGATAACCATATCTTGCAAGTTTATTAATAGCAAGGTATGCATAGCGAGAGGGATTAGCGGAGGCTCCAATGACTGCGGTTTTTAATTTTTCTTCCATCGGATATTATAACGACTTATTGAATGGAAGGTTTAGATTAGGGATCATTGTTCATTATTCAATTTTTTATTAGTGTCAACACTTATTATTATGTTAAACTTTAAGTTGGTTTTTTATTTATGATCCTCCGCAGTTATCTTTGGCTATGTACTCCCCATTTAAAACATTAGTGAGTTGAGAATAAGCATTGCATTAACCTTTTTATCATTTTGTACGTTGGTTACGGCTCAAAATGAAACCTTCCATCAGGATTCAATCAGAGCGCAGGTACCATCCATTTGCGAAAAGGCAGCATTGAAAAATGCTCATGAACTTGCTCTGAAGTTTACCAATCTCGAATTTAATTCAATAGATAGATCCATAAGTGAATGGCAGGATATCTGCGGTATTAATGAGATCAATTCAAGATCACGCATCATTCAAAATATCATCAAAGGAGTGTCGGCAGATGATATTATAAGAGAATATATCAATAGTGACTTTCATTATGTATTCAAATACCGCATGGAATATTCTTCTTATAGCGATTACGAGTACTTATTTGAGGATTATCGTACTTATTTTGACTTCATCCCATTAAGACATCCTATTGATAGTGCTTTGATGTTGCGTTGCAGGGAACTGTTCAAATCTAAAACTTTAAGTCCTGATGAGAGTTTGATCCTGATTTTGTTTTCCGGCGATGTGAAAAATTTTGAAAGAGAAAGCAAAAAAACTAATTATAAGAAGGGTTATATCCCGGGTTTCATGGCTGCAGATAAGCGAATTATGGCAGATAAAGAGATGGGAATACTATTGTATGGAGGTATGTATACTCCGTTAAGTGAAAGCAAAGTATTTGGGGTGAATCCTACTATTGGTTTGGGCCTGACTTCTCCGATGAAATGGAAGTTTTTCTGGGAGGCTTCGATAAAGTTCAGAATACATATTAATGATGAAAATTTCGATTTCATTGCTCTTGGAGATACTAACAATGTCAATTCAGACTTGGGATTTTTCGCAGGCTTATTCTTAGGTTATAAGATCTATGAAAGTGAGCAATTTTCCTTGATACCAAAATTTGGTATAGGTTTGGAATATATTGGAACGGGTCTTGAAGGTTACACCGATGAATCTGAAGAGCCGGAATATTACAATATTGAAACGCTTCACACATCTGTAGGAATCTCACTTTTGAAACCTATTTTTCGCAGGAATTATATTGGACTCGAAGTAAGTTATCATTACAGCCCTTACAATTGGGAAAAAAATCTGGTCACCAAATTTGATAACAGCGCTTATAGTGTGGAGCTCATATTTCGATTTTAAGGAATCAAAATTTTATAAACCATTTCCATTCCTCAGCCAAGAAGGTGAAATTCAATTTCC
>JAYUWT010000013.1:0-2402 GCA_043753405.1 Saprospiraceae bacterium
GATTCCGGCATTTTTGGCAAGTTCAGCAGCCTGGGCTGCAGTGCTGTGGCCCCGTTCTTTGGCCTGTGATCGAAAATCGTCCAAATAAGTCGCTTCATGGTACAAAAGATCTATTTCCTGTAACAAGGAACCCAGTTCCGGCAAATATTCCGTATCCGTGCAATAAGCATAGGATTTTGGGTCACTTTTTGTATACAAAGCATCCAAAGGAGTCAGGATACCACGCGAAGTTTCTATCGTTTTACCTTCTTTGAGAGCGAGTATCTGAGGAACTGTCAGCTCATATTTTTCAATGACATATTCCCTTATATTCTTTTGTCTGGGGATTTCCCTGAATAAATATCCATTGCATGGAATCTTGTGTTTCAATGGAATGGTTTCGACAGTAAAATATTCGTTTTCTAAAATTAATTTATGCTGCTCAGTATCTGTTTCAATGAAATGCACGTCATATGTAAATCTGGCTGCTGTCGCTTTAAAAATGTGTTCCATCATATCCTTGATGCCTTCCGGTCCAAATACATAAAGAGGTTCTTTCCTGTTCAATAGGATCAGACTGGTCATAAATCCCGGGAGGCCGAAGATATGATCTCCGTGCAAATGTGTAATGAAGATATGGCTTACCTTCATTTTGGACAATTTATACTTATTAAATTGGAACTGGGTTCCTTCCCCACAGTCTAATAATATATAAAAATTGCCGATGTGCAATAACTGGGCGGAAGGATGCCTGCCATGTGCAGGTAATGCTGAATTTGAACCTAGTATAGTTAAAAAAGTATTCAATTATTCCTCCTCAGTGCCGGCATTTAGCTCTTTTTCTATTTCATCCATTAATACGTAATCAAGTGATTCTTCAATGGTAGGAATAATAGTTAAGATAGATTCAAGTCTCGAAATCTCGATCAATTTTTTTACTGAAGCATGATTTATTTCAGTTAGTATAAAACTTCCGTTTTCTTTCCACAACCTGTTGCCGGTTAGTATAGCACTTAAACCACTGGAATCAATGTATTTCACTTTTTCCAAACTGATCACCAGATTTGTTAAGCCTTCATTTTTAAATATAACCAGTTCAGATTTAAGGTCAGGAGCAAGTAGAGAGTTTAAATTCTCTTCCTCTAATGTCATTATGGCATAACGTTCCTGCTTATCTATCGAATATTTCATTTAGTATCTACTTTAATGTAATTTTGTCATGAGGTAGTTAATTTGTGTTAATATTTCCTCAAATTTTCACGGCAAATATAGTGTAATTTATATTGACAAATACTGTTTTTATATTGAGGTGTTAGTTAAAATCCTATTAAAACATTGTATTTATTCAATTAATCGGCTCATTTTTCCTGGCGTCTTATGTAATATCTGAGCCACTTTACAAAATACGATTTTTATTTACGGTACATTTATTTCATATTAGTAAATATTATACAAATAATATCATATTTTATTTTTTTATAAAGTGATAAAATGTTATACTTGTAAGACGTATTAAACTAAATAGTGTTTTTTTACGTATTAGTTATATAGAGAAACACAAAGCACTCTTAAAAAAAGAAATTACAAATTAAAGGAGTTAAAATGAACAAGAAGTTTTCACCTGAAGTAAAAAAGATTATCACGCAGAGTCGTGATGAAGCTTTGCGGCTTGGAAATAACTATATAGGCACCGAGCATTTGTTATTAGGCCTCATGGCAGATAGAGACAGTAAGGCAAGTAAAGTGATGGAATCCATGGATGTGGATTTCGATGAATTGATAAAATTACTTGAAGAGACAGCATCAGATAAAAGTCAGGTTTCTGCCACGATCAATCTAGGCAACGTACCTCTTGACAAACATGCGGAGAAAGTATTAAAAGTGACTTTCCTTGAAGCCAAGTTATTTAAAACTGATGAGATCAGTCCTGAACATTTACTCTTAAGCATCCTGAAGCATAAAGAAAATATGGCTTCCAAGATCCTTAAGAAATATGACATAGATTATGAAAGCTACAGAACGGAGCTTGATTACATGATCAACAACGATTTTACGAATGAATGGCCGGATATTTCAAATATGTCAGCCGGCAGTGGGGATGATTATCCTATGGAAGATGAAGGAGTTTCCAGATATCAGAAAAAAGGAGCATCTAAATCCAAAACACCCGTTTTGGATAATTTCGGAAGGGATATCACTAAACTTGCCGAAGAAGGGAAGTTGGATCCGATCATAGGTCGTGAAGTAGAAATAGAAAGAGTTAGTCAGATACTTTCCAGAAGAAAGAAAAACAATCCGATCCTGATCGGTGAACCTGGCGTTGGTAAAACGGCCATCATCGAAGGTTTAGCTCTAAGGATATTAAAGAAAAAAGTATCAAGAACACTTTTCAATAAACGCATAGTGATGCTGGACCTGGCTGC
>JAYUWT010000014.1:0-16833 GCA_043753405.1 Saprospiraceae bacterium
TTAACTTTAAAATTTTAAAGTTAATTGTTTTAAAATATCAAAAGTTGTTGAGATACGAATGACTTCAAGTAGCAATTTAGAATAATTACTAAGAAATAAATTAATATCATTCCTACTATTAAAAATTAATTAGATCACTTTTAAAAAGTTCAATTAACAAGGTTTTAAAAGAAAAGAAATACCATCATATTAAAATATAACTATATGTATGCCTGCAAATTCAATTTGCCTTTCACCTCCCGATGTTTTATATTTGCGGAAATTAATTAGCTACTTACTAAGAGCATTTATTATAATTTGTAGATTAATTAATTCCACTAAGAATACATAAATGTCAATAGAAACCATTCCATACCAACCCACCCATAAGATCCGTATTGTAACGGCGGCATCACTTTTTGACGGACATGATGCCGCTATCAATATCATGCGCAGGATCCTTCAGGCATCAGGCGCTGAGATCATCCACCTCGGCCATAATCGAAGTGCAGATGAAATAGTAAATACCGCTATCCAGGAAGATGTCCAAGGAATTGCAATTACATCATATCAGGGTGGTCATACTGAATTTTTTAAATACATCTACGACCTTTTGCGTGAAAGGGGTGTTCATCATATTAAATTGTTTGGCGGTGGTGGAGGAACGATCCTTCCTGAGGAAAGTGCCGACCTTCATTCCTACGGCATTTCCAGAATATATGCACCGGATGATGGCCGCGCCATGGGTCTCCAGGGAATGATCAATGATCTGCTGAAGCAGTGTGATTTTGAACTTGGCGGAACTCTGAACGGTGAAGCTGATGCACTCCGTGTTCAACATCCTCAAAACATTGCAAGGCTTATTACAGCAGCCGAAAATTTTCCTGAAGTACATACAGATCTATTCGAGAAATTACACATCCAGGGTGAAAAAAATAAAGTCCCTGTTTTGGGTATTACAGGTACCGGAGGAGCAGGAAAGTCGAGTCTTATCGATGAACTGATCCGTCGCTTCCTAATGGAATATGAAGATAAAACTCTGGGAATCATTTCAGTGGATCCCAGCAAACGAAAGACAGGAGGAGCATTATTAGGCGATCGCATCCGTATGAATGCAGTAAACAAATCAAACGTATATATGCGTTCAATGGCGACCCGCCAGTCAAACCTTGCCCTTTCAAAACAAGTAAAAAATGCATTAGACATCCTTAAAGCTGCAGGATTTGACATGATTATCCTGGAAACGAGTGGTATTGGCCAATCGGACACAGAGATCACAGACCATTCGGACATATCTTTATATGTAATGACCCCGGAATTTGGAGCCCCCACTCAATTGGAAAAGATTGATATGCTTGATTTTGCAGATGTCATCGCGATCAATAAATTTGATAAAAGAGGAGCAGCTGATGCCTTACGTGATGTCCGGAAACAATACCAGCGTAATCATCAGCAGTGGCATGACCCACTGGAAGGAATGCCTGTATTCGGAACGATCGCTTCTCAGTTCAATGACCCGGGTACCAATGCACTTTACAGAAGGATCATGGATGCTGTCAGTGAAAAATCAAACGGAAAATTTTCTTCCCAACTGGAATTGGAGTATGGCGACCCTGAAAAACAATATATCATTCCACCGGCGAGGGTCCGATATCTTTCTGAGATCACAGAAGAAAGCCGTAAATATAATTCCTGGGCTGATAACCAGGCTCAGATAGCAGGTCAGATACAGGCCATGAGTCAAACTATGGACTTAGTACAAGGTGATGACAATGTCTATAATTCATTGAAAAATTCCCTTTCGAGTATCAGTAGCAAACTAACAAAAGAAAATGAGGAGTTATTAACCTCATGGCCTGCTAAAAAAGCAAATTACGAAGGTGAATACTTTTCATACTTTGTACGTGGTAAGGAGATCAAACTCACTACAACGACGAAATCACTTTCCCAACTTTCTATACCAAAGGTTTCCCTGCCTAAATATAATAGCTGGCAAGATCTTCTGAAATGGATGTTGCTTGAAAATGTGCCTGGAGAGTTTCCTTTTACTGCCGGTGTTTTCCCGTTCAAGAGAAGGGAAGAAGATCCTACACGGATGTTCGCCGGTGAAGGTAATCCCGAGAGGACCAATCGAAGATTTCATTATGTAAGTCTCGGAATGCCGGCAAACAGGCTTTCGACAGCCTTTGACTCGGTTACTTTATATGGAGAGGACCCGGGATACAGGCCTGATATCTATGGAAAGATCGGCAATTCCGGTGTTTCTATTTGTTGTCTGGACGATGCAAAAAAATTATATTCCGGATTTGACCTTTGCAGTCCCCGTACCTCTGTGAGTATGACGATCAATGGTCCCGCTGCAACTATCTGTGCATTTTTTATGAATGCCGCCATTGACCAACAATGTGAAAAATACATCATTGAAAATAAACTGGAGCACCTTGTGGATGCAGGCCTTAAAGAGATCTACGATGACAAAGGTATAACCAGACCTACTTATAAAGGTGAGATCCCTGAAGGAAATAACGGTCTTGGCTTAATGCTGCTGGGAATTACGGGCGAACAAGTATTAAGTTCTGATATTTACAAAGAGATAAGAGAAAAGGCTTTGAACTCAGTGCGTGGCACAGTTCAGGCGGATATTCTCAAGGAAGATCAAGCCCAGAATACCTGTATATTTTCAACAGAATTTTCTCTCCGCCTGATGGGTGATGTGCAGGCTTATTTTATTGATCATCAGGTCAATAACTTTTATTCTGTATCCATATCAGGTTATCATATCGCAGAAGCCGGAGCAAATCCTATATCCCAACTGGCTTTCACACTTGCCAATGGTTTTACTTATGTGGAATATTACCTCTCCAGGGGGATGGACATCAATGATTTTGCAAAAAATCTGTCCTTCTTTTTCAGCAATGGTGTTGACCCTGAATATGCTGTCATAGGACGGGTAGCCAGACGTATCTGGGCAAAGGCCATGAAATTGAAATACGGCGCTGACGAAAGGGCACAGAAATTAAAATACCACATACAAACATCAGGGCGTTCACTACATGCTCAGGAGATCTCCTTCAATGATATCCGGACAACATTACAGGCTTTGTATGCCATCTATGATAACTGTAATTCTCTCCATACCAATGCTTATGACGAAGCCATTACAACACCGACAGAAGAATCTGTACGTCGTGCCATGGCTATTCAGTTGATCATCAATCACGAATTAGGCCTTGCAAAAAATGAAAACCCAACGCAGGGATCTTTCATTATTGAAGAACTTACTGACCTGGTTGAAGAGGCAGTAATGCTTGAATTTGACCGGATCACTGAACGTGGAGGCGTGTTGGGTGCAATGGAAACCGGTTATCAGAGGGGCAAGATCCAGGATGAAAGCCTTTATTATGAAACTTTAAAACATACAGGGGAATTACCTTTAATAGGCGTGAATACCTTCCTTTCCGATGATGGTTCACCGACAGTTCTACCCAAAGAGGTCATCCGGGCTACAGAAGCTGAAAAAGAATTCCAGATCAATACCCTCACACAATTAAATGAGGCGAATCAACATCTTATCGAGGCCGGGCTTAAAAAACTTCAGGAAGCCGCCATCGCCAACAGAAACCTCTTCCACGAATTGATGGAAGTTGGGAAGTATTGCTCGTTGGGTCAGATCACACATGCCTTGTTTGAAGTGGGGGGGCAGTATCGACGCAATATGTAAGGGCTAATTATTAATTATTAATTATTAATGATTACTGCAACATCAGACGTTTAAAGTAAGAACAGGTTGACCCCAGCCCCTACAGTTTAATAACATGTATCCACTTACATTTCAGTTTCCATTTCAGTAAAAATATAGCAAATAAATCCAAACTCCATTTCACTTCGTAGGTATCGAAAGTCTAACAACCAAAATAAGATACCTATAGAGATTAAAAAGATTGAGGTTACAGGATAATAAAATAAATCAGTGATATTAAACCTTTTGTAAGGTTTTTAGTCTATGATATATACACACTTACTTCAGAGAATTGACTGTAATGGTCGATTCTCTTTTTTATTTGCAATAAAATCAATAATGAATAATATACTGGTGATCTGCCATTATTATGTTTCTATGTCCCTTTTATGTAAAACATTTAAAAATAAAATCCAATTAACCTCTTAATGTTTATTTTCTATAATTTACTGAATCCAAAAAAGTGATCAATTCGATCGTATTTGTTACACCTAGTTTGTGCAACATATTTTTCCTGTGAGTCTTAATTGTATGGACAGAGCGGTATAAAATATGCCCTATATTTGTGGAAGATTTACCTTCGATGACATAATCCATGATCTTTTTTTCCTGAGGAGTAAGTTTCTGGATCAAATAATATGGATTGTCTTTTTTTGTAACAAGGACTGTCTGTTCATTGTTTTGATGTAAATTGATGTCTTTTCCTATGTAAATTTCACCTTTCAATACGGTTCGTATTGCTGTAACCAGGTCCTCGCCACTACAATTGCGGGATATGATGCCATCAATAGCTCGCCGGGCAAATAATTGTTTAGCTGTTTTAGAATTTATCATTTCCGGAATTAGTAATACATAAGAGTTACGCTTCTGCTCGTTGATTATTTTTAATATTTCTTCAAACTGCATATGGTCCAAAAGCGCTTGTCCTACAATGATAAGGCTGATGGAATCATCCAGCTCAATTTCGGAGCGGGTTTTTATGATTTGAAAATAGTCAACACCGGTTAATTCATTTTCTAAAAGCAAAGAACGTATACCCAATGCAAATAATTCACTTCCATCTATAACTACAACCCTCTTTTTATCCATACATTATTAAATAATAGACCAGAGCGCAAATAATATATTGACCGGCTTATTCCTGATTTTAAATGCTGTTAAATTATTGTCTTTCAGATATTAAACTTTATGACCTGCTTCAAATACTTCATTGACCAATTTGGATCTTTTCGCATAGGTAAAGTCTTTCTGAATAGAATATGCTCCGGTTTCACCTTTTTTGTTGATTGCAAGGATACCGACCTGAAGATCTTTATAATTTGGAGTCTTGGCCATCATCCTTTCAATTGCTATTTCACAAGCCTTTTGTGGTGATTTTTTATTGCGCATTAATTCCACTGCAAGAAAAGAAGATAAATTTCTCAATACTACCTCTCCTAATCCAGTACATACAGCAGCTCCATAATCGTTGTCTACAAACAAACCGGCCCCTATCACAGGCGAGTCTCCTACCCTACCGTGCATTTTGTATGAAAGTCCGCTCGTAGTGCAGGCTCCGGAAAGATTACCGTGCTGATCAATGGCAATCATACCTATGGTATCATGATTCTCAATATTGATGACCGGCTTATAATCGGATGTCTTCAACCAATCTTGCCAGGCCTTTTTAGATTCAGGAGTCAGCAGATTAGTCTTAGTAAACCCCTGAGCCAAGGCAAACTGTAAGGCACCTTCACCGGTCAGGATGACATGAGGTGTTTTTTCCATGACCCTGCGTGCAACACTAATAGGATGTAAAATATTTTCAAGAGCTGTGACGCAACCTGCATTGCCATGTTCATCCATGATGCAGGCATCCAGTGTGACCACTCCATCCCTGTCAGGCGCTCCTCCCAAACCTACAGATGTATTAGCTGGATCAGCTTCAGCAACCATAACACCTTGCTCTACAGCATCCAGAGCCCTACCACCAGACGACAAAACTTTCCATGCTTCCTGATTAGCTGTAAGACCAAAATTCCAGGTGGAGATCACTACAGGTTTTTCTACACGATGCGTCATTTCTTCAAGATCAATTGTTGCCATTGACAATGAACTCAGGCTGATGGCAACTCCTGAGTTTTTAATAAATTTTCTCCGTTCCATTTAATTTGAATAAAATGACTTAAACAATAAGAAATATACTGATAGAAACATTTAAAGGTGAAACAACTTACTTTTTAATAGTCTTGGTGTCAATTACCTTACCACGTTCTTTAGTAATTTGTTTTCTGATCTCTATACTTGTCGGGCCGGAAACGATCTTAAACTCTGTTCTTCTGTTGAACCTGTGTTCTTCATCGGTGCATTTTACATCATTCAGGCATTTATTTAGCAAAACTGACTCGCCATAACCAACAGGTAGAACCCTTGCTTCAGCTACACCTTTACTGATCAGATAATTTCTGGCTGATTCTGCACGACGTTGGGACAATTTCATATTATACTCATCATTTCCACGGGCATCCGTGTGTGAGGACAATTCAATCACCATAGTTGGATATTGGATCATCAACTCATTCAGGTAGTCCAAGTCACCTTCAGATTCCTTTAAGATCTTGGCATCATTGTAGTCATAATAAATATTGTTGAGCCGGATGGGTTGATTGATACTGATCACTTCTATCTCGGGTTTTGGCTTTAGATTGATCTTTAAGATCATGGATGTATCCTTAGTAATATCTGTGGTCTTCACATATGCTGAATCAGGAAAGTAACCCAATTTGGATACTTTGATGAAATATCCTTTATTTATCTCCAGTTCGTAGGAGAACTTGTAATTGTTATCATTTCCTTCAGCAACCCGGGTTTCCGGTTTGAATTGTTCCATGATGTTTAATTGGCCACCTCTCAAAGGTTTGTTTTCATCCAGTACATACACGTCAAGGTCAATAACCGGTTTTGTGATATTGAAGGCAAAAATGTCATCACAACATGTTTTACCACGTAATGAGACCGTTCCTACCCTGTTTGAGACCAGAAATCCCTGATATCCTTCCTCATCTATCGAATATGACATATCATCAGCTGAGCTATTATATCCAAATCCCATATTGGCAGGTAAGGACCATGAAGTACCATTCCATACTGTTGAATAAAGATCAATCCCACCGAAACTCGGCAGCCCATCACTCGCAAACACGAGGGTACCATCTTTATAAAATGGTGTAATTTCATCTGCAACAGTGTTGATCATAGACCCCAGATTGACCGGTGAATCAAAGACCCCATTGGATATTTTAGTTGCATAATAGAGATCAAATCCACCGGTTCCTCCCGGTGCATCTGAAGAATAAAATAATACATCCCTTCCGTATAATTCTCCGGGCATGGGATGTTTTACGATAGATGAATCCGGAAGTCCATCTACGATGGCTGGATCGGACCATCCACTTCCATCCCTTACACAATAATATACTCTGGATGTAGCCACTTCTTCACCATTGAAGGTAACTTTGGTCACATACATCACCTGATCCTGCATGGACAAAGCCACATTGCCGATGGCGGGACTGGAGGCATTTATCATAGCATCAGCATCCACGGGAGTGCCCCACTCGAGATTTTTATCTTTTTGTGATTTCAATAATTTGACATTATAAGTCTTACCGGGTTCCTGATCATTGGCTAAGGCTGTAGATGTAAAATAGAGCTCGTTTTCAAAAATAAAAGGGGAATATTCACCACTTTTACTGTTGATTTTAGGTCCTGCCGATGAAACTGTTATATCGTTGATCGTATCTGTCTGAACAGCAAGTAAAATTCCTTTCAATTCCAAAATCGCAAGGGGAGCCCAGGTATCATCGTCATTTTCTTTCACTGCCCGCAACACTTCAGCAGCCTCAGCATATTTATCATTCATCTTTAACATGCGGCCATATTTGAACTTAGCTTCAAGATTATTGCCGGATTTGTCTGCATCGACGATGCGCTTATAAAGCACTTCAGCTTTTGCATAATCTCTTAGTCGATAGTTAAGATCAGCCATCAAAGGCAACATAGATTTATCTCTTTTCTTCTTATAAGCCTCTTCCAATTCATCCAATTGACTCGCGTAATTGTTCGTTTCAGAATATTCTGATGCTTTTTGAAGATGCGCCTGATAGGGTATCGTGGTAAGAGGTTGGGACCATAAAACACCTGTATAACAAATCAAAAATGTAGATATAATAATGGAATTAACCTTCATGAATGTCTTTTTATTCTTTAAATTCTCGGGCATAAAATAATAGGATTGTCTTTGGGCTTTTTGTAGACCATAAAGATATGGCTCAATGAAAGTTCAAAACCTCCGGTAGGCTTGATAGGGTTTAAAGAAATATCATAAGACACACCTACTTTGAGGTTCTTGATATCCATTCCTGCTAAAAGTTGGATGGCATCTCCGATCCTATAGCCTATTCCTCCGATCAACCGGTAATTTTTCAATGTATTTATTTTATATCCGGCCGCTACCTGCAATGCGATGTCTCTTTGACCTGCAATAGCACTTACATATAAAGCTGGGATCAGGTCAATTTTATCATTAATGGGAGCATCTGCAGTTCCATAGATATTAAATCGGGTTGGAAGCCGATCGGAACCTGAGGTTAAAAGACTATATTTTGGTTTATTGATGTGCATGACCGCTAATCCTATTTTAACATTCCCACCCTCCTGCAAGCCTAAAGTATATTGTACACCGGCATTGATATCACCGTAATTGATCTTCTCATCATTGACGTTCATGAGATCTTCTGAAGGGACCGGATTATTGATGCCATCTCCGAAAAGTATTTTTGTCTTGTCCACAACAGACCTCGCTACTAAACCATAGGAAGCTCCTATCGTAAATACTGAATTCATTTCATTATTTAAACCAATATGATAAGCCGCAGATCCAAGGAAATTAGTTGTTTTCAAACCGGCTGCACCGGCCTGATCCTGCAAAAATGTGAGGCCGACACCCACCCAATGAGTTTTTCTGAATCCGCGGATGATCGGAGCGTCGACATACACTGACGGTGTCAGATATACATGTGAAAGATTATAATTCTGGTCCCTGATGATTCCTCCTACACGGAAAGTACCCAGGTAATCGCCGCTTTTAGCCGGATTGAGTGTAAGTGGCGCATCATAAAATCTTGTGAAATGCACATCCTGGCCTTGAAGGGTTGTCCAGGTAAGAAGCAAACACAAAATATATTGCAGCTTTTTTAAATTCATAAACTTCTTTAACTTGTTTTGAATAAGAAACGGGATAAAAATAGGTAAATTTATGGTTTAGTCATAAAAAATAATCAACTGATTGAAAAGTGTTGAATAAATTCAATTTATCCATTGAAATTGGGTGATGTAAAGGATGTATTTGAATTGAAAAATGAAGCTTCATCGAAAATTTATTTTATTGAATGACTGAAGTCATTGGGATAAACTTTGAATGAATGCGGCTAAAGCCATTGATCCTTCAAACTTATCCTTTGCTTAAAAGTTCTTTACTTAAAAGCAACGGCAAATTATATCTGATTCTCAGATTAAATACTGACCGGGCACTTAAATTGCAGTTGGCTTTAGCCAACGGACCAAATATGTACTAAAATGGCTTTAGCCACATTTGATCTTTCAATTTATTTAAGAAAATTCTAAAAACTAAATTCAGGAAGCAACAAAATTTTATCATGGCCATCTATTGACCTTGCTTTTGATTATTCCACGAACAAAGCAGAGATAGACCGGTGCTCGTGCGTATTACGAATGGCTCTTGCAAATAGTTTTGCTGTAGATAACACGCGTATTTTTGGCGTTTTTTGTTTAAGAGGTATCGTATCAGTCACGATGAGTTCGAGTAAATTGGATGCTTCAATTGTTTCATATGCCTTGCCCGATAATACCGGATGAGTACATAATGCCCTTACGCTTTTAGCACCTTTTGCCAACAGAGCGTCAGCAGCTTTACATAGTGTGCCTGCAGTATCCACAAGGTCATCGACAAGGATCACATCGGCACCTTCGACTTCCCCGATCACGGTCATACCTGCTACCTCATTGGCTTTTTCACGATATTTGTCGCAGATGACCAGGTCTTTTTTAAAGTATTTGGCATAAACCCTTGCTCTTTTGACTCCACCCACATCAGGTGAAGCAAATTTCACATTGGTTAGGTCCAGGGTTTGAATGTAAGGCATAAATATTGCTTCAGATTTCAAATGATCCACGGGAATATCAAAAAATCCCTGGATCTGTTCAGCATGAAAATCCATCGTCATGACACGGTCCGCACCGGAAGCCTGCAGGATGTTGGCGATCATTTTTGCAGAAATAGGAACGCGGGGTTTGTCTTTCCTGTCCTGACGGGCATAACCGTAATAAGGTATCACAGCTGTGATATATCCGGCCGAAGCTCTCCTGGCAGCATCTATAAATAGCAATAATTCAAATAAATTATCAGTAGGAGGAAAGGTCGATTGAATAAAAAAAACATATGCTCCACGAACTGACTCATTGATAGCAGTCTGCATTTCACCATCACTAAATCTGCTTACTGTCCTTGAACCCAGTGTTTGCCCATAATAATCACTTATCTTTTCGGAAAGATATTCCGACGCTGCGCAAGAAAATATTTTGACTTCAACCATAGTCTCTGGATTAGGATGCGTTTTATTGATCACAGTTCAAAGGTAAAAATTTACTTCTTTTATTATCTATTTAATTATTTCTGCCTTTCTTCTCCAAAGGTTAATGACAGCTATAATGCCTAGTGTGAGAGTTAAAAAGCCTACCAGGTAGATAATATAATCACCATGTCTGCTGTAGAAAGTAGGTTTTGTGTTGTGATACACTACATCCCGAATAGCATCATCTGTCTCATATGCTGTCTCCATACGGATATCACCACGTTGATCTATGAAACAGGATGTACCAGTATTAGCCGATCTAACTATATCTTTTCTGTTTTCTATAGCTCTCAATCTACCGATAGCTAAATGTTGAAGATGACCGGGAGTGTTATCCCACCAACCGTCATTGGTCACGATAGCAAGTAATCCGGCTCCTTTTCTGACATAACCTGTTACCCAACCGCCGTATATACTTTCATAACAAATGATCGGAGCGACAGACATACCCTCAAAAATAAAATTATCCGGTTCATCCTGAGGCGCAAATCCTTCATAAGTTCCTCCTAATTTCTTAACAAGTGGTATTAAGAAAAGCAAAACTTTTTTAAATGGAAATATTTCTGCCCCGGGGACAAATTTAGATTTGTGATATTCCTGGATCCTGGAACTGTCTTTTTCCAACATCAAGGCAGCATTATACAATTCATAATATTCCTGATCATGTTGCCTAATAGTGGTCCTGTCAGGTTTTTCCAAAAATTTGTGATGTCCTCCTATACCAGCTAATATATGTGCATCGGGAGCTAGAATAAAAAGTTTGTGTAATTTTTGGATCGAGGCATTCGATTCGAAGGGCTCATCCAGGTTGACAGGATCAAAAAGGGTTTCAGGATAAATGATCAGTTGCGTTTTCGGGTCGATCTTTCCGGCAGATATCCGGACGATCTTATCAGCCTGAATTTCTTCAGGTATATTGAACTTCTGATAATGAGGTTCATAATTAGGTTGGACGACCGTTACATCCACAGGAGTGCCAACTTCCTTATAATTAAAATACATCATCAGAGAGATAAGACATGGCAGGATAATAACACCGCAAGCTACTCCTATAGCCTTTTTTTTGTTTACAGATAAGCCATAAAAGCAATAAAAAACAGCGATGTTCATCATCCAGATCCAAACTGATCCTCCGAAATAGCCCGTAAATTCATACCATTGAATAAGGGGATATACGGTAGCAAGTCCATTGCCGAGGGTAAGCCATGGCCACGAAATCTCCCAGGATGAATGCAAATATTCGAACAGTAGCCACAATCCACCCAGGAAGACATATTTCCAAATTCGGTTTGTGTTCCAGGTCAGGCGATGGTAAATGATCCATGGCACGGTCATTAATGCAGCATTAACCACATTGGCCAGGATGCCGGCAAAGAAAGCTGTATTTGCAACCCAGAAAGTGGATAGGATATTCCACAGCCAAAAAGCCGTAAATAAATATCTCCAAAGCAATCCCGGCTTAGCCTTTTCATATTGGGTGATCATTTCCTTTTCAATGATCAATAATGGCACGAATCCCACCGCCATACCTATAAATATGGGACTCGGAGGAAAGCCTATGGCGAAAAGGATTCCTGAAAATAATGACAATTTCAACCACCTGGTCCTTTGAGCATCTTTAATGAGCCAGGTTCGGGAGATAAGTATGGCTACTGCAAACATGCTCAGGAATTGAAATAAAGGAAGGTAGCCCCATAATGGCCGTGTATACATCAGATAAGAAGTAATGAGCAGTACAGCAAAGCTCACCAGAATCTTTATAGCCCTAAGGTATTTCATGCCGCCAAAGATATATAATTGTGAGATGTGATTATTGTTATGTGGATTATTATGTTTTTAGTATAAATCTGGGTAAGTGGTTAGTTTGGTTAAAAAATTGCTGATGGCTTTTTTGTAAGCAGTAAGCTATAAGCTATAAGCCGTTCTTAAAGAATATTAATGGTGATTATATTGATTGTTACTCTGTTTCATTTCTGCTCCACTCTCAACGTTCAATTTCACATCTCATCCAAAAGCTATAGACTGTAAGCCGCTTGCAAGAATAATAGGTTTTCAAATATCTGTTTAAACTCCTCGCAATTGTCCATTTTTTCAACTGTTAATTTTTATTCTCAATTCTCAACTCTCAATACTCAACTCTCAACTCTCAACTCTCAACTAATCTTCATACTATTCCTCCAGAATGTACCATTCATTGCCGCCAGGCCTCCCAATAAACCACCCAACATCAGGGTGATAAGAATTAAGCCTACTTTGGAGCCATTGATGGGTAAAAGATATGCCACTCGTTCGTAGATAACAGTGCCGGAAGGTGTTGACATCATAAATATTAATCCCCAAAAAATAATGATGCTGGCACTACCAATGAAAAAAGACTGAATCATATCAAGCTTAAAGAAAAAACCTAATAAAAAGGGAGCGATAATGATCAGCCACCATGGTCCGATCAAGGTAAACAGTGCTGAAAAGAGTACAGAAATTGTAATAAACAAAATATATTTAGTCAAATAACCGTAACGATCCGTCTTAATAAATTTGTTAAACCTGGTTTTTAAAGTAGTCCGATTATTCATATACAGCAACTAATTTTCTCCATTCTGTCAATTCCTGCACTCCGGGTTTTCTACTTCCGAACATCTGGATTATTTGCCCGCCTGAATTATCATAACATTCAATGGAAGTTACAATTCCATCCAGTGTAGGCTTTCTTACCAACCAGCATTGTTCTATTGAATTTTCTTTTAAATGCAGATTAAACTCAGGATCCAGGATATTCAACCATTCACCATGATCTATTAATGAATTGATGACCCCGGAATATATCTGTAAGGTTCCTTTATTGCCAACAAAGATCATGACAGGCAATTCTTCTTTAATTACATCCTGTAATATATTTCTAAGTGTGATCTCCGGAAGACGCACGGCATAACCGCCTACAGGAGCCAACCTCAATGCTTGTGTCCTGCTTACATTATATTTATACAAGATTGGTAAAAATTCGTGGGTATCACGCATTGAAGTCCATTCATGTCTTAACCCTTCAGAGTCTATTAATACATCGTTGACCTCTTCTTCCGGCAATGGGCGGGGCACTATATCTACCGGTGCTTTTTGATCATCTTCACTAAAGTCATTCACAATCGATGTAAAAGCGTCAACATTGCTTTTTTCATTCAGATAGATCTTATGTGTCGCTTCTCCGTCCTTACAAAAGAAATGGAGACTATGCCTGATACCAGTTCCTGTAGATTCACTTACTGCAAATGCATATGCCCATTTGTCATAAAAAATACGGAGGTCAATTTCATCTCCTGCGAAAACCCCAACATGGGCTTTGTTCAACATTCCGTTTTTATAGTGACCCTTCCGTTCGATCACACAGTATTCATTGCGAGTCAATGCCATTACATAACCGATATCCTCAATTCCGGACAAAATACTATTAAATTCAGGTCGTAATTTTACAACACCCTTACCCAATTTGGTCAGCAACAGTTCCAATTCTGACACACCCAGTTTATTTGCCGCATTCCTGATACGCAGACCCGGTTCATCCTGCATTAAAGCAGCCCATTGTTCCGTCAATAAAATAGTTTTGTCCATGAATGTTTTAAAAAATTGTAAAATACAAAATTGCACTTTTAAGTTCAATTGAAGTGGAGAACTGAAATTAATTTCTATGGCTTGAAAACAATTGTTTCAATTATTTTATCACTGCCGGTCTCATCATCACGCATGAACCATAATTTAAAATATTCTCCTGCGGCCCAGGTCGAAATCCCGGTGTCGTAATAAGGATTACCGGGATGTCCCGACTGGCCTCCGGGATAAACTCCGTAGGCTTCAATAGTATCCGTCAGGGAAACAATCATCTTCCAGGATGGCCCATGACTTTTTTTCGTAGCATTCACGATGCCTTCACCTCCACCTACATTCAGATCAAATCTGCTTAAAGATTGCATATTCTGGCGAACATCAATGAGGTGCGGAATACAGGTGCCTTTATAACTACCCCATTTCAATTTTTTTTCCTTCTTTAGATCCGTTAAAACAGGAGAAATAGATTCGATGGATAATAAGAGTTGATCCTTAAAGGATTCTCTTTTTGGGGTCAGGATATTATCTACACACCGAAAATTGCTGTTTTTTAACAGGTTTTGAACGATCGTATTATGCTCAGGCATTAGTCCCAGTATAGATTTATCCAATTCATCACCCCAGATATTCAATTCCAAAGAGTCCATTAACAGACTGTAGATCGTAGCGCCTTCAGAGTCTGCATCATTAATTTTATCCCATTGTTTTAAGATGAGGACCCACATTTTTTTATCTTCTGTTAAAGGCAGGGAATCGATTGTTTTGAAGATAAGTGGAAGGAGCTGATGAGCCCTTGTATTAAAATTGTCATTCTGCAATGACATCATATCCTCAATGGTAGCTTTCTGCAAACCACTCAATATCGCATTGATCCTGTACCCTCGCTCATATATATAATCTCCTCCGAGGTAATATGGATAAGACCGTGGATCAGCCGGAAGTTGATTTGCGCTGCTTACAAAACCTCGCTTTGGATTTTTCATCGTGAGTACCTGATCTGGTGGGATCACTCCCTGCCATTCAAATAAGCTGTCCTTCCCGTCCATAATAAATTCCCCCTGATATTTCCATTTTGCAGGGAAGTAACCTTGATGAGTCACCGCAATATCACCATTTTTTGAGGCAAAGATCAGATTTTGTCCCGGGCAGGAAAAAGTAGAAATTGCATTCCTGTAATCTTCATAATTCCTTGCTTTCATTAATCTAAGGAAGGGGATTAGGTCATTATTTGCATCATGGGCTTTCCATCTTACAGCGTAGTTTGAAGTTTTACCAGAACGCTGATGTCCGTTTCTCAAACCCTGCCACTTTTCATCGTAGATCACAGGGCCAAAATGAGTATATATCACAGTATCTATATGGGTATTGGTGTTCTTGATCAAAAATTTCTCTATCCTGTTAGAGGTGGGAAGCCACTGACCATTATACAGGTATTGAGTTTTGGAGGCATCTTTAAACGTAATTTTATAATAATCGAGGACATCCCTCATCGCATTTGTAGAGCCGAATGCCACATCCTGATTGAAGCCTATTACTATGCCTGGGGCACCTGGAAGAGACACACCGTAACATGAATTGCCGGGAGTTGTGATCTGCAATTCATACCATATAGAGGGTAATCCAAGTTTGAGATGCGGATCATTGCACAATATCGGTCTTCCTGTTGCTGTTTTCGATCCTGCCAGTGCCCAGTTGTTGCTGCCATTGTCTTTATCCGGTTTATCGCTTTCAATTGGATCTGGCATCTCTGGATGAAAGAAGGAAGATGCTGTATCCGGTTGGCTTAGTGAAAAGTTTTTGTCTAAAGGAGCAATATATTCTTTTGCAAAAATTGGATCGAGCGAATCTTCACGATTGGGATACATCAGATCAAAAACATCCTTACCTAAAGTAGCCAAAACTGCTGTTTTCTCAAAATCATCGTCATAAGCAGCCAGATCTTTTGCCATATATTTTACCAACAATAAAGTTTTTAGATTGGACCAGGGCTCCGGTGCATAATCCAATAATTTATATTCCAGGGGGAATTGCTTTTCATTGAGGGTACTCATATAGGTATTTACACCTGATGTATATGCATCAAGGATCTGAAGAGATGAGCTGTCCTTTTCCAACTCCTTAAGACCAATTTCAGCACTGAAAGTCAGTCCGAGCCTCCTGTTAGCCCTATCCAACGGAAGAGCTTTTATCCCAACAATTTCACTTATCCTGCCTGCCGCAAAATGAGTCTGAAACTCCATTTGCCACAATCTGTCCTTTGCATGCAGATAACCTTGTATAAAAAACGCATCACGTTCATTCTCAGCGAATATGTGAGGCACCATTCTTTCATCAAAAAAAACACTCACTGAATCTATTAGTCCGAACATGTCAACGTTACTTTTCCCTTTAATACATGCCAGTTCGGGATCTTTAATATAACCATGGGTGGGACTTAATAATTTACCGAGCGGTGGCGTGCTGCCCCACTTATGGTTCAAAAGTAAAATAAGCGAAACCAGCAATAAAGAAGTAGAAATTGCAATTAAATGTCTCATTAATAAGAGTTATAATTCGATTTCAAATGTAAGCAAGTTTTGTAATAAGCATAATAAGTTTATTTGATTGAAACTTTTAATTTTTAAAGAATACCTGCATAGGTATAATAACCCCGATCTATAACTCATTTAATAATACAAAGTACTATTTTAGATTATTATTGGCCGAAATCATGTATGAAATTTATTATTAGTTTACAACGTTTAAGTATCAATAATTCGAAAATGGACAAAGTCATTTCTTTCATGGTTATTGCTGTGCTTCACACAGGATTTATCAATGCTCAGG
>JAYUWT010000015.1:0-2398 GCA_043753405.1 Saprospiraceae bacterium
CATACCTAAGGAACCATCCACGATCTCAGCGAAAAAACCAATTGCCAGGAACATAAAAAATTCACTGTCGATGACCAGAACATATCCTACCTGAGCTGACTCCCATAATTTAAAAGCCAGGACCAATACCAGGACACTCTTGATAATTATTATAGTACGGGATATTTGTTTATTTGTAATATTTGAAAACATCCTATTACTTTTTTCGTAAAACTAAACATTTGAATTTATATTTCTTCAGAATAATAGTTGGAAATACATTGTATGATCAAACATAAATAATAAAAAAACAGATCCCAGAACTGGATCTTTATATTGTTATATTTATTTAATTTTAATATTTCCCATACAAATTGCTATTTTTGTCCATCCCCTTGTTTAATAATTTTACCTAACCTTTCATATCGTTAATCATGAAGGCTGTTACACTATTCCTAATATTCATTTTTACTTCTAAGCTTCTAGCTCAACCTACTTCAGTATCCCCCTTTATTAAGGTAGATCAGTTCGGGTATTTATGCGATGCAAGGAAAGTTGCTGTGATCTCTGATCCTATCAATGGCTACAACAGTGCCGAAGCTTTTACTCCGGGAACGGGAATAAATAATTATGAGGTAAGGGATTGGATGACTCATGCGGTGATGTATCAGGGGACTATCCAAGTATGGAATGGCGGTGCAACCCATGGGCAGTCGGGTGACCGGGGTTGGTATTTCGATTTTACGCCTGTTACAGAATCCGGAAAATATTACATTTATGATGTATCCAATAACGTAGGGAGTGGCCAGTTTTTTATTGGGTCCAATGTGTACGAAGCCAACCTCAAAGCCGTTTCGCGGACCTATTTTTATCAAAGATGCAACTATGCAAAAAATACTCCTTTCGCCTCTTCGGAATACACGGATGCTGCAGCATATGAAGGAAGTAACCAGGATAAATTCGCCAGAAGCAGTCTGGACAAAACCAATCCTGCCACCGCCAGGGATGTGAGTGGAGGTTGGTTTGATGCAGGCGACATGAACAAATATGTTACTTTCAGTTGTATGCCACTATTGTCTCTATTGGATAGTTATAACAGATTTCCAATTGTATTTGGAGACGATAACAATATCCCTGAATCCGGCAATGGCGTTGCAGATATTATGGATGAAGTAAAGTATGAACTGGAATGGCTCAAAAAAATGCAAAACGGAAGTGGCACCAATGGCTTATTACTAAAGGTAGGTGCAGATACTTATAGTTGTACCAACAGCCCTCCTTCAGCAGATATTTGCTCCAGATATTACATTCCTGAATGCACTTCATCCACTATCTGTGGTGCTGTCATATTCGCATCAGCATATAAAACTTTTTCGGGCATATCAGGTCAAACAGCATTTGCTAATGATCTGCTCGTCCGTGCTGAAAATGCCTTTGCAAGGGCAATGGTCACTACATCAAATTTTACTGTATTTCAGACCACTTGTGACAATGGGGATATTAAATCCGGAGATGCTGATATGGATGCCAACACACAATTACAATACGCTGTAGCTGCTGCAGTATATTTATATTCTGCAACCAATAATGCCACCTATCTCAATTTTGTGACAGCCCGTTACAATACTTTGAATCCTATGACATCAGGTTGGTGGGGACCTTACGAAACAGAATATAGCCGGTCGTTATTATATTTTGCAAATCTTCCGGGTGTTTCAAATGGAATTAAGACTGCCATTCTCAATTCCAAAGCAAATACAAATACCGGAATGGGCCTAAATGAATATACAGCCAACACGGATCTTTACAGGTCTCATATGCCTGATCCACAGTATCACTGGGGAAGCAATCAGGTAAAGGCTTATATAGGCGCTCAGCAAATTGATTTTATCTCCTACAACCTGAATACTCCAGATCATGATATGTATTACGAACTGGCAAGCCAGTATTTACATTATTTCCATGGGGTTAATCCATTGGGGATGACCTTCCTGAGTAATATGTACGATCTGTTTGGTGAAAAAAGTGCCAATGAGATCTACCACGGTTGGTTTGGTGAAGGAACACAATTCGACAATGCACTGACATCTCCATATGGCCCTCCGCCGGGATATATCACCGGTGGTGCCAACGCCAGCTTTACAATAGGATCTATCAGCCCTCCCGCCGGCCAACCGGTTCAAAAGTCTTACAAAGACTGGAACACGGGTTGGAATGGATCATTCAATGAAAATAGTTGGGAGATCACAGAACCCAGCATATATGTCCAGGCGGCTTACATCAATCTGTTATCAAGCATAATAGGTACTTCTGATGTAGGACAGTGCGATGCAATAATACTAGCTTCTCACGGAATAGAATTTGTTGCTGTTCAAAAAAACCGCAGTGTGGAATTGAAATGGTCTCCTTTAGATGATGC
>JAYUWT010000016.1:0-2394 GCA_043753405.1 Saprospiraceae bacterium
TCCTGTCTTCTTATGTGTAACTACTGAGGTGCCATGTGGTATAGATATATACAATATTCTTCCACCTTATACAGAACTTGTAACTGTTACTGACAACTGCACAAATCCTCCTGTCGTCACTATTTTGAGTCATTCGGAAAGTTATTATAATTGTCCATCTCCATATACCTTTGAAATAGTCAGAACCTACAAAGCCACTGACGCTTCAGGCAATTCTTCCACCTGTACGGATACAGTTAGATTCCTTCGTCCCATAGTTGACGAAATCGTATTTCCAAATGATACGACTATGAGTTGTGATGTTTTCAGTAGCGATACTTCAGTCACGGGTGAACCGACCTGGATGGGATATCCTCTGAGAGGAGTTTGTTTTACCTGGTTTGGGTATATAGACAATATCATACCTATGGGTTGTGAAGGCAGATTCAAGATCAGAAGGATCTGGACTGTCATGGATGAATGCAACAATACCATGGTTCGTGATACACAAAATATAATGTCTATAGATACAACAGCACCGGTGATCATATGCCCTGATAGTCTTGTCATAGGTACCAGTCCTGATCTGTGTGTTGCCAATTATCCTTTTCCTTCCATAGTAGCTACTGACAATTGCTCCAGTACAATAACCTTTCAGTATAAAGTGGATGGACTTCTTGTTTTCGCCCCTTCTGCTTCATTATCTATCGGTAATCATACAATAGATGTAATAGCTAATGATGGATGTAACAATTCTTCAACCTGTTCATATGTGGTAACAGTTGAAGATCAACAAGGACCAAATCTGACCTGTCATGATATCATAGTAGGTTTGAATAATATAGAGAATGGACTTGTATGTGCCGATAGTCTTGGATTTGATTATTTTGATAATTGTGATGGTCCGTTGATCATTTCAATCAGAAAATCTACTGACATTTTGTTTACAGATTGCGTGACCTATACTTGCAGTGAAGTAGGATCCAATAATATTTTAGATTTTCAGGTATGTGATCAATATGGTAACTGCACGATCTGCTCCGTTACTGTGACAGTCCAGGATAAGGAGTTTCCTACTATAGATTGCGGAGAACCTGTAGCTATAGAATTGACCTGCTTTGAAGCAGAAGTTCTGGACCCGAATGACTATCTTCCTGTTGCCACTGACAACTGTGGCATACCTCTGATAACATTTGTTGTAGATAATAATCTCAATTGTAATCATGAAGGAAATATAACAATAACATATACAGCTACAGATGCTGCTGGCAATGCTTCGTCATGTGATAAAATATTTAATGTAACAAATCCAAATCCCTTAAGTGAACTTAATATTATCTGGCCTCCGGATTTGGATATGGCCGGTTGTAATCCGGATGTCAATGACTCAACGATCACAGGTTATCCTATCCTTGTGGGCGATTTTTGTAATGAGATAGACATAAGCAGTTCCATAGTCGATACTACAACTAACCAGGATGGGTGTGCAGTATATGTAAAAGAATACGTAGTAATAGATTCATGTGTATTCATGTTATCAGGTGGATTGGACGGCAAGTTTACCCACTTACAATTTATAACTGTTATGGGGGCAACTCCTCCTGTCTTAACAATTCCTGATGATGTGACAGTTGAACCTACCAATGAAGTCAACTGTACAGCTGAAGTGGAGCTGGAACCTGCAGTAGCAACAGGCTGTGGACTACCTATAACCATTATCAACGATTTCAATAATGGTGGGGCAGATGCAAGTGGTATTTATCCTCTAGGAGTAACTTTAGTGGTATTTACAGCAACTAATTTTTGTGGTGTTCAATCTACAGATACCTTGATTGTGACTGTAGAATATTTTAGTGATGAATTACTGATATGTCCGGAACCTTTTGAGATATCATGTATGATGGATTTTGATCCAAATAATTTACCTGCACCTACGATTATCAATGTATGCGGAACCTATGATTTGGATACATTAATCACAGGCAGTATAGAGATCTGTGGTAATTCCATCATTACGGTGACATACGATATTGTAACCAATGATGGAAGAACTGTCGAGTGTAGTTTTGATATCACCGTGATGGGACCTACTGTTTTGACAGAGGCTAATATTGACTGGCCTGAAGATACCATTACTGTACAATGTGACAGTACAATTGATCCTTATGTGATCGGAAGTTTTCCAGTCATAGATGTTGGTGAGGGATGTACGATCTCTACTATAACATTTGAAGATACTGCTTCAGTAGCTGGAGGAGGTGATGCTTGTTTTGCTATTGACAGGCTTTGGACTGTAATTGATAGTTGTAATTATGATAGGAGGAATCCTTATTTTCTTACATTGGAAACAGAGTACAAAACATTAATGCAGGATGGTGTGGAAGTCAAGATACCCGAAAAGATCAGTGCACGCCA
>JAYUWT010000017.1:0-5925 GCA_043753405.1 Saprospiraceae bacterium
GTAGGTTATATGAAATTTAATTCTTCCTTTTTGGATTCCAGATGGGTAGTGACGAAGTCTGAAGACTTTGGCATGACTTTTTCGCCGGATATAAAGGCAAGCGGTTGGGGAAGTTCGGATGAAGTTTGTGATTGTTGCCCGGGAGCAATTGTGTCGGAGGGTAATGTGACTGCGATGCTCTACAGGGATAATAATAACAATATACGTGATATTTGGGCCGGTCTATCCTCGGATAATGCCTCTTCATTTTCAGATGGATTTGCGGTGGATGATAACAACTGGATGATCATGAACTGTCCTGCAAGTGGTCCTGATGGTGTAATAGTAGGTGATACTATTTACAGCACCTTTATGAATGGTTCCACGGGGAAAACCAGAACTTACCTGAGTAAGACCTCCATTATCGATGGTTTAGGAACAATTGACCGCCTTACAGGATCTATAACCGGCCTAAGTCAACAGAATTTCCCGCGAATTGAGTCGGATGGGAGATCAATGGCAATTGTATGGCAACAACATGCGAATGGTCAGAGTCAAATACCAATTTTATATACGGATGATATTAATAATGGATCACAGGTAATATATGACACAGTAGCTGCTGTGGATATTGTTAATCCGGATGTCGCTTTGGCAAACGGAAATATATATGTGATATGGGAGGAATTTGGTTCGGAAAAAGTCAAATTCAGATCCGGCACATTTAAGCCTGTCAGTTCCACGATCGCTATGTATAATGAAAACACATTATCTATTTACCCGAATCCTGTTTTATCAAAAATACATTTGAAAACATCCCAAAAGGTTGTCGTTTCCGGGATTACAATCTTTGATATCCTGGGAAATAAAGTTTTTTATTCTGAAGAATTTAATGAACATGCCCTCGATGTTAGTCAACTTCAAAGTGGCATTTATTTTTTAATGTATAAATTTGGGGATCAGTTTTTAACTCAAAAATTTATCAAACAATAAAGATTTAACTCTAATTGTTCAATAATTTTTTAGGCGAATTGGTATTCAATGTGACCAATGCATCAGTAGACCATATAGCAAATGCGATCAGTACAGGTTGGATAAAAAGTCTTAAGGTCCTGGCACTGTCCGTATCCAGGCCGAATCCATCCCGGTGATTTGCCCATTGTGTTAAATTTCCGGGGAATACAGCGATAAAAAATGCTGCAGTTATCCAGCCCAGAGCGATCTTATGTTTTGGTAGCGCGATCAGCGAAGCACCTAGAATGATCTCAACTACACCGGACCAAACGACTACGCTATCAGCATCGATGGGCAGCCATGAAGGCACCTGGGCCGAGAATTCCTTACGCGAAAATGTCAGATGTGCGATTCCTGCTCCTAGGATAAAAACTCCGAGAACGATACGGCCTATATTTTTAAACAAGGATGTTCGCGAATTTCGTACATATACATTCATCTTTTATAATTAAGTTGATTTCTATAATAACAAATAAAAGGATATATCCGTGGACAGGCAACTTAAAGACCTTCCTATAACTGTTTTGTGCTACCAAAAGTTCGGCAGAGTGACTTATATATATTTAAAATTAATTTCATATTCTAACATTTCATTATTTAAAATTTTATCTTAGATAATAATTTTAAATCTTTGGTTAAATTTTTTGAGAAATGTTAGAATTAATCAGACAGCCTTGGCCCTGGTATATAGTAGGTCCTGCCATCGGATTGGCAGTTCCCGTCCTACTGATCCTCGGCAATAAATCTTTCGGTGTTTCATCTAATCTGAGACACATATGTGCAGCTTGTTTTCCTGCAAAAATTCCTTTTTTTCAATATAACTGGCGGAAAGAAGTTTGGAATCTATTTTTTGCCGGTGGCATGATCCTAGGGGGATTTATTGCATATATATTGTTAAGCAATCCTGATCCTTCAGTGATCGATCCTAAATTGAATGCTGAATTGGCATCTTATGGCATTAGTAATTACCAACAAGTAATTCCTGTAGAAGTAATGAACTGGCAAGCACTGCTAACCTTTAAGGGATTTATAATGATGGTAATCGGGGGTTTTTTGGTCGGCTTTGGAACCAGATATGCCGGTGGTTGCACGAGTGGACACACGATCATGGGTTTATCAACCTTGCAGCTGCCATCCCTGATCGCTACATGCAGTTTTATGGCAGGTGGTTTGATCATGGCCAATTTCATCATGAAATTTATTTTATTACTTTAATTTTGAAATGTGAAAGAAAAAGTGAAAAGAACCACAAATGCAGACTCAGCTGATCCGAGAATTAATAATGATCATATCAACTGGTTGAATAACCTCAAATATATGGTCGTCGGTATATGTTTTGGAATCGTAGCGGTCAAGGGCGAGATCATCAATTGGTTTCGCATCCAGGAAATGTTTCGTTTCCAATCGTTTCATATGTATGGTGTCATAGGAAGTGCTGTATTAGTAGGGATTATATCTGTATTGATCATTAAAAAATTTAAGATCAAAACAATTCGTGGAGAAGCAATTGTTGTCAAGGTCCATACCTTCCATAAGGGTCAGATCTATGGAGGATTGATGTTTGGATTTGGATGGGCCATGACGGGAGCTTGCCCGGGACCTTTGTTTGTTCAGATCGGTACAGGTGCAATGGTTGTGATAATTACACTTTTAAGTGCAATAGCCGGGACATGGGTATATGGATATATGGACGAAAAATTACCTAAATGATCATTTAAACTTCTAAAATCATATCTATGAAACAGCTTCTTAATATACAAGTTATATTGTTTATTTTATTAATATGTAGTTGTAAATCACAACAAGATCAGGGCGGCATCGCTCCAGGTGACGCTGCAGTCGAAATGGTAGGTCAGACTGAAGTAAGTAACGATAGAAGTGCAGCTCTTCCTATTAGAAAGGTGATCAAACAGGGGGATATCACTTTTGAAACAGACAATGCCAAACTAACTAGAGAAATGATATCTAAACACTTGACAGAGTATAAAGGATATGTAGCCTCCGACAATGTGTATGTTCAGGATGACCGGGTAGAACACAGGATAACGGTAAAAGTGCCTTCCAATAAATTCGAAGCGTTGGTTGATAAAATAGCTGAAAGTGCACGGAAGCTTGACAGCAAAAACATCAATGCTCAGGATGTCACAGAAGAATTCATAGACAATGAGTCAAGGATCAAGACTAAAAAGGAGCTGGAAAACAGGTACAAAGAATTGCTAAAAAAAGCCAATAATGTTCAGGAGATCCTTGCAATTGAAAAAGAAATAGGGACGCTGCGCACTGAGATCGAAGCACTCGAGGGCCGCCTAAAATATCTCAATGACAATGTGGATTTCAGTTCTTTGAGTATTATATTTTATGAAAGATCGGCGACTTCCAATGGTTTTGGATGGAAGGTAGGTCAGGCATTGAATGATGGGTGGACCTATACGATCGGTTTTGTGATCGGCCTGATCAGCTTATGGCCTTTTATCCTTATTGGCTTTGTAATATTATATTTAATCATGCGATCAAGAAGAAATAGAAAAAATTACAGGAAGCCTGTTAATTCTCAAAAGGACTAATAACTAATTTACCCGTATGTTAGTAACAGGAATATCATAATTTATACAGTAAACAAGATGGAGAATGAAATTTCAACTGGAAAGAATATTATTATTTAGTGATGCAGTTTTCGCCATTGCAATTACGCTGATGATCATAGAAATTAAACCTCCACACCTCGAACATAATATATCATTTGAACGTGCTTTTATTTTGTTATTACAGAAAGCACCTATCTTTATTGGTATCATCTTAAGCTTTTTCTTAATTGGCCTCTTCTGGATAAGACATCATGACCTCATGAAATATATGATCTCTTATGATTCTAAGTTCCTGTGGTTGAATTTTGCGATGTTATTGAGTATTGCTTTTATTCCTTTTTCAACGTCATTTGTTTTTGAGAACAGCCTGTCTTTTTCACCCCTTCCATTTTTGGTTTACAACCTGAACTTTATTGCTTCTTCATTGATTACCTATAAATTGTACAGTTATGCTTTGAATCCAACCAACAAACTTTGTATCGAACAAACTGAAAAAGATCTGGCCATGGAGAAAAAGGAAATTTTGTTCCCGATTCTTGTATATATTTTTGTTATTATTTTAGCTTTCATACATCCCTATTTTGCTCCTATGGGTTATGCGGCTTTTGCTTTAAAAGGTCTGATGATTAAGAAAAAGAGGAGTGCACAAATGCAAATAGTCAAAAACACAAACGAATGAGTGGATTTATTTTAAAAACTTCAAATAGACAGATCAGATTCAGATTATATATGGAGGAAGCCCCGGAGACTTGCAGGGCTTTTTATAATCTGCTTCCATTTACGGAGACATTCTATCATGCACGTGTTTCCGGTCAGGAGATATGGATAGATAAAGCACCCACGCTGGATATAATTCAGGAAAATGCATCTGTTTTTGTTGAAGTGGGTGAGGTGGTTTACGGTCCCCAATATCCGTTGCGGGCCAAGACATCCAACTGCATGGGAATATATTATGGAGAGGGAAAAGGATTGGATTCCAGCAATATATTTGCCAAGGTGGTCGATGATGACCTGGACCTTTTAAAAAAACTGGGTGATAATATTTGGATGAATGGTATGCAGGAGATCACATTTGATAAGGAGGAAGACGATTAGATGAAATTATTTATGGTTCAGAACGGTTCGGAACGGTTAAGTATGGACCTAAGCTGGCGCGAGTTTTAACTCGTGCAGTTGTGGTTAGATAATACACTTGCTCCAGCAGGGATATTGATTGTGCAGCCGATGAAGATCTTAAGGCTTATAATTAAAAAATCACTGTTTATAATGAGGTATTGGATCTTTAATATTCAATGAGATATGTATAGTTTTTTACAAATATCCATTTTTGGAAGGCCATAATATTAAATGCAAGATTGATAATTCCAGTTTTCTTATAGTATTGAAATTCAAAGAATTATAGACTTAACGGTTCGGAACCGTTCGGAACCGTTCCGAACGGTTAACAAGAATCAATTCTAATTATATAGATCCACCACTCGCCAAATCATTTTGTCTTATTTTACCTCCCGTTCGTATAATGAATTTTCTTCCACTATTAATTCCTTGTAATTTGGTTTATTAATTATCGGACAATTTTATTTGCCCAAAAGAATAACTAAATAGTATTTCAAAATGAGAATTTGGCTGCTTTGCCTGATATTCACCAACATGGCGGGATCGGGTTATATTAATACTGATGTGGAAACATATTATCAGGTGTTCGGTAAGGGAGAAGCTATACTGATCATCAACGGGGGTCCCGGAATGAATAGTGAAGGATTTAAAACCACTGCTGAGGACATCGCCGAGAATGGCTATCAAACCATAATCTATGATCAGCGCGGCACAGGAAGATCTCATCTTGAAAAGATCAACAGTGAAACGATCACGATGGACCTCATGGTGGAAGATATGGAAGTGCTTCGAAAGAAACTGAAGATAACTAAATGGACCTTAATGGGTCATTCTTTTGGAGGTATACTGGCGACGCATTATGCAGCGAGATATCCACAAAATATCAATAAGATCATATTTTCTTCATCGGGCGGTGTTAATATGAATTTTAGGACCTACCTCTCTACCCGGTTAAATAACAATCTTACACTGTTACAAAGAGACAGCCTCAGTTATTATCAAAGATTGGTGGATGGCGGCGACAATTCTGCTGGGACGATCAGTAGAAGGGCTGCTGTGCTCGCCCATGCATATGTATACGACAAAAAGTATGTACCTGTAATAGCTGCACGTTTGCCCCAGATCAATTTTGAGATCAATAGACTTGTTATCAGTGATCTGAATAGAATTAAGTATGATTATACTAATAAATTCAATGATTTCAAAAAGCCAGTCCTGATCCTGCAGGGAA
>JAYUWT010000018.1:0-2393 GCA_043753405.1 Saprospiraceae bacterium
ATGTTTTTCTACCCATACTAAAGGGGGAATCATTCCCTCATCTGAGCTATCTGCAGGAGGATTGTAGCTAAACATATTTCCATAAAATCCGCCTTTCTTTACCCAATTTATACGGTTCATTGGATTCCAATGCCCCTCCTGATCTGTCACTATAAATGATCCATCCGGATTGATACACACCCCATTGGCAGCACGAAATCCTTTTGCTACGATTTCAGTTTTCAATCCGTCTTTGCTTACTTTCAGTAACGTACCATGCTGGGGGACTAAAGCCTTTCTTGCATGTCGGGCACTTTTAGCATAATAAAAATTGCCTTCGGTATCTGTCTGCAACCCCATCGCAAATTCATGAAAATGATTGGTGACCTGGTGATCACTATTATAACTTTGAAAAAAATCGATCTCTGCATCGCCATTCAAATCATGCAGTTTTACTAATTGATCTCGACAGGTAATGAATATTTCATCTTTTATCACACGCACGCCTAATGGCTGAAACAATCCTGCAGCAATTCTTTTCCAACTCAACTGCAGACTAGGATTAAGGAAACCCGTAACTAACCAAACATCTCCGTCGGTAGAGCAGATAATCCCTTTATCCTTATCGGAAAGAAAATCAATGCCACTAAGTCGAAACTGATTTTTCCAGGGACTTTGAAAAGGAAGATTCAGGACATCCACCTGAAATGGAGTTTGATTTTTTCCCTCCACTATTTTAGTAGTCAATGTATCGGGGAATCGGGGTTTCCCTCCTTTAGTATACAATGTTAAATCTTCGATTTCTGAATCTGTCTTTGCCAATTGAATTAAATCAGGCAATGAGGATTTGGAAATAAGTAGTTTAGCTTTTACAGTCTTTCCTTTTGGAATTTCCATAATCCAATGGCCTGATGATTGTATCAAAGTTGCCTGATCACTGATAATGGCTACAGAAACAGTTGCAGGTGCTACTCTCATCTTCAATGTATGATGGGATGGGCTGATATTTAATGTTCTGGTGAATACTGGAGTTTCTCTCAAAGAATTAATTCCAAATAATTCTAACACTTGAGCATTATCTACCGTATAGTTTAGGATGGTCTTACCTTGATATTGATATAAACCTTTATACTGCGACCAATCTCTTGGCAAGGGCCCAAACTTTCTGTGATCCACAGCCATTAGCCGATCATCTTTAAAAGAACCGGTCATTGGATGGGACCATCCGGGTAGTACAGGGTTTTCGAAATGTAGGGCACCAATAGTACGAGGCGAAATATTATGGTTACCATTAAATAAAATTCCCTTCCAATCGATAAACCCCTCGCCGGTCCATGCACCAGCCACTCTCATGAGATCGTGATCAAAAATCATCCATGCCTTACCAGCAGATATGCCTCCTTTGCCTTCATCTAATCTTACAGCGATACCTTTATAAGCAAAATTGGATTCGACCAGGTTTTCATCAGGCAGTGGCGACGAACCAGAAGAGATTTCTCGAGGTTTGGCAGTACTATCTGCCAATTCATATGTATTGATTAAGAAATTTCCATAATCCATATCTGCCCAGGGTTTTCTTTCGCGAGGCTCTGGCCCTTTGTTAGGGCCTTTGGGTAAAAGATCAAGATATTGAGAATCTATCGTGAAGTATTGAGATGGATTAGTTTTAGAAATATATTCTTCACGAATAAATTGTATGACTTCATATTTTTCTACCGGAGTCAATGCATGTTGCGGGGGCATGGTTTTATATCCTCTGGTCAGTATTTGATACAATGAATGTGGATCATTTCCGGTTTTAAATGTGTCGTTCCAAAATTTGAAAGCAGTAGGTATGGAACCTTCCTGTAGAGGATCTCCATGACAATTTAAACAAGTATTGATATAAATGGCTTGACCATTGCTCATTGATCGGCCGAAAGACTTCTGTACAGAAACTATGATTCCTTTGTGATTAAGATCTGATTCGAAAGCTGGCAATTCAGATTTTGCCAATGAATACAAAATATCAGGTTTAGATTCGGCATCTTTATTTAAACATGCAATAAACAATATAAAGATAAATAAACAGAGCAATGATTTAACCATAGGGGCAATGTAATTGAATTAAAGATACAAATTACCAGATCTTTTTATGTTCAGGACCTTGTAAGGAATAATAGTTTTAATCGTAATCAATCCCCTTTCCAATGGACTATTGCCGGAGGGTAGAAGTGTGATTTTTGGAAATCATCATTTTTCGTGTGTTCGGTTTTTAGTACGATTGTAGTAGTTTTGATTTGCATTCATTTTTAGACTATAATTATCTTTGACATCAAAGTGTACAGGATGGAACTTGGGAGCAATGCTAACAAATTGCCTCCGGCGGTCGGGGCGGCAAGCGTTTTTTATACTGAATCATTTCTCGAAAGGTG
>JAYUWT010000019.1:0-2392 GCA_043753405.1 Saprospiraceae bacterium
AGCATCTTAAATACTATGTGATCTATGTACCTATGTGTTTCAAATAATTCCTTTAAACACATAGAGACATAGGGATTTAGTTCTAAAAGTCTTTTTTATATTATGACCGTATTAACTTCCGGTCTTTAGATGCAACGTCCTACATTTCAAGATAGAAAGGTAAAAATGATATTCTTTTTCTTTTTGTCTTGACACAAAAAGAAACAAAAAAGTCAAGGCTCTATAAATTTTTTAACGCTCATTCATTCCGAAAATGCTCAAAAAATTACGCAAACCATACAAGGCTTCGTGCCTCCGCTGTGTATGAATTTGCTATTTTTTGGCATTTTCTACATTCATTCACTAAAATTTATAAGGCCACCCCCGCACAGATGAAACATTGTCTCAATACTTAAATTCTAAATTTTAATAAACTGCCCGGATAATCAAAATGATTTTTGATTTCGCAGATATAAGGAAAGAGTCGTTACGTTAATAATTTAACCCACATAATCTTAGAAGGCATCTGCGTGATCTGCATTTCAATATTGAAATGCAGATATCCAAGTTAAAATTCAATAATTAAAAAAATTCATTCCCTTATCTCTTCATAAAAAATCTGCGAAATCTGCGTCCAAATATTTAAATATTCAAGAAGGTATAAGTCTGGAAAATCTATGTGCCTATGTGTTTCAAAATATTTAATTAAACACATAGACACATAGGGGTTTAGTACAACCACAACCATCCCGTTTCATGTTTATCACTATGAAAACCAACAGAATGAACAATTCTTTTTATCACTTAAATATAGTCAATTCACACGCTTCCTTCCACCTTCCCTCCTTAACTAATTCGATGGTTTGTCTTACTAAACCCGGGTCCGGCCACAATATCCATCCGGAATATGGAGAAAAACTTCCTTCACTATATCTCAGAAACGACCAGCTGCTCATAAATCTAAAAGGTTTTTCTAAATGGGGTGTCATCCTTGGGAAACATTCGTTGAACGTTACTGCTGATTTTGTAAAAAAGTGCATTCCGTGATGATCAAAGACAACCCTGTCTATTTCTGCAATAATTGTATTTCTCTCGTGGTATATTACCTTGTTTTCATAAAGATTACTTAAAATAGGTGAAAATAATTCTCTTTTTAATTGTCCATTTTCCGGAATAGCTGAAAGAGTGTTACCATATTTTTCATCGATTTCTTTTAATGTCATTCAGGAATATTTTGTTTAGTATTAATTTTACTTTTTAAATATTGTCAGACCGGAAGCCTCCCTCAACTTGCCTTCATTGAACAACTCAATGCTTCGTTTTACGGTTTCAGGATCCGGCCATAACAGCCAGCCGCTATAAGGAGACATACAACCATCGCCATATCTCAAAAACGTCCAGGCACACGCAAATGAAAATGGCTTTTCTAAAAATTGTGTCATCCACGGAAAAGCCTCATAGATCGTAACAGCGGATCTTGTAAACATGCTCACTCCATAATCATCTAATACAACTTTTTCTATTTTGGCTATTATTGTATTTCTTTCATGATATACCACCGTGTTTTCATAAAGATTACTCAAAATAGGAGTGAATAACTCTCTTTTTAAGAGTTCATCCTTTCTTACATCCCATAAGGTTTTGCCGTATTTTTTATCAATTTCTTTCAGTGTCATACTTTCACTTTCAGCCAATATTTCAAATAACTTTCGGTGTAATATACAGCGGTGGGGGGAGTGGATGCAAGTTTTTTGGGGGGAAATTTTGGAATAATTTATTTAAGGCCCACCCCTGGAGATCATTGATTCATGATCTTTAAAGATGGATCTGGTGTAAGGGGCCCACCCCCTGCAGAAGCATCTTTTCGTTCCCTGCCTCCATACTTACGGCAGGCAAGCTCACAGATGTTCTGACTCCACTTTGTCCTTCATTCTTCAGGACTTCGTTACGTTTCACTCCTTGGAAAGGTCACTTCTTGTACCTTTCCGCGTCGCTCACCCGGCCAGCGGGGGAAATCCGTTCAAACCGGCGGCACAGCGGAATAAATAAGTCAAAAATTAGAAATTTGAATAGTCTTCTAAGAATATTCATGGACTTCACGATACTTTGCTCACTTTGCGGAACTTAGCGAAATAGTTATGAAGGTTAGGAGGTTAAGGGGTTAGTTTACCTGTAAAGCATTTTTTACAAAATCAAAAAGATAACTGGATACACATGATTTATACTTACTTTCTTTGCTTGAAAAAAGAAAGTAACAAAGAAATTCAAGGCTCTGTAAAATTATTAACGCTCACTCACTCCGAAAATGCTCAAAAAATTACGCAAACCATACAAGGCTCCGTGCCTCCGCTGTGTATGAATTTGCTATTTTTTGGCATTTTCTCCATTCATTCACTAAATTTTACAAGGCCGC
>JAYUWT010000020.1:0-2389 GCA_043753405.1 Saprospiraceae bacterium
AATTGTTGCTTTTCCTCAACAGTTTGTAGATGACAGATTCTAGATACTAGATTCCAGAAAAATAATCTAATTAAGACTCTAGTGTCTAGTATCTGACACATATTAACTTTAATTTATATAAATAATTATAATTTAATCCTCTACCTTGCGTTTGATATTTTACCTGATTAAAGTATCCTTATTCCGGCATTAAATACTCTTTCGAAATCTTTATTAAATTAAATATCATAATGCGTCCTCACCAAAGATCATTTTTTCAAATCTGCATTTTTTTATTTTTCTCCATGTCTTTTTGCTTAACCAATATTTATGCCCAGTGCATTTCGGGTGATTGTAATGAAGGTCAGGGTGTATTGAAATTTAAAAGTGGATCACTTTATATAGGTGAGTTTGCCGGTGGTCAGTTCGAAGGTACCGGAATCCTGATCTCAGCCAATGGTGATCGTTTTATTGGTAAATGGCGGGATGATGCCCGATATGGATATGGGAAACTGATGATAGGAACAAGCCAACGCTATGAAGGGGAATTTAAGAACAATAAGTTCGAAGGTTACGGAAGTTTTCAATACAAAGATCAATCAATTTATTCTGGTATGTGGTCGGGTAGTTATGCTAATGGGCCGGGAAAATACAGGGCCAGCAACAATGACATCATAGAAGGTATCTGGAAAAACGGAGCCTTGGATGAACAGCGCGGTATAGCTGATCTTATGAAAGGAAAAAGTAAAAAATTACGGGATTGCAATAGTATAAATTGTTCTAGTGGGTTAGGCTTATTTTCATATCCCGATGGATCCAAATGGGAAGGACAAATGGCTGATGGCAAGCCTGATCAGATAGGCGTTTGTTATTATTCCAATGGGGAAATATATATGGGAGAATGGTCAGATGACAAACCAAATGGCTATGGTATCTTTTATTACGCTGACGGAAGAAAGATAGAATCACAATGGTCAAATGGTAAAGTACAAAAATCAAAATATGAAGCTCCGGTAGAAAAACCTATAGCAAGCACACTCTTCGACAAGCAGGTTAAAATATGGGCCGTGATCATAGGGGTAAGCCGTTACAATGATCTTCCTCAACTAAAATATACCGATGATGATGCGTATCAACTATACGCATTTCTCAAAAGTCCAGAAGGAGGAGCCGTACCGGATGAACAGGTTAAGATCCTGATCGATGAAGCAGCTAATCGCGAAAATGTCATGAAAACCATCAAATCGACTTTCTCTAAAGCTGATGCCAACGATGTTGTGATGCTTTATTTCGCCGGGCATGGCATCAATGGATATTATTTGCCCTTTGATTCGGATGGATATAAAAACCGGATAAGTTATGATGAAATAAAAAGAGTACTGGAATCAAGTTCAGCTAAACATAAACTGTGTATCGCAGATGCTTGTTATTCGGGAAGTTTACTGGCTCAGAGATCGGCATTCGGAGAGTCACTGGACCTTTTCTATTCAACTTTTGAAAAGACCAAAGGTGGAACTGCTTTCCTCTTGTCTTCCAAGCAGGAAGAAACTTCGCTTGAGTCTTCCGGAATGCGCCAGGGTATCTTTAGCCATTATCTGATCAATGGGCTGAAAGGTGCTTGCGATGGCAATAGAGACAGGATCATAACTATCAGGGAATTATATGATTATGTTTATACCAATGTTAAGAAATTTTCAGGCAATGCCCAAACTCCCGTTATCGCAGGAAATTATGATAACAATATGCCGGTCGGAGTGGTCAGGTTTTAAAAGTGGTCAAGTCTCATCAGATAGAATTTTTAGGAATCCGGCATCATGGTCCTGGGTGTGCCCGTCATTTAAAGGAATTTTTAGAATTTTATCAGCCTGATCGCATTTTGATCGAAGGGCCACAAAATGCCCAACCACCTTTAGAGACGTTAGATATAGCATCAATAATATTGCCCGCAAGTATTATATTATACAAACAAGGCTCACCGCAACACACCTATATTTTACCATTTGCTGTATTTTCACCTGAATGGGTAGCTATCTCTTATGCAAAAAATAATAATATTCCCGTTGAATTCATCGACCTTCCCCTGGGAGTTATACATAATCCACCATTGGAAGAAGGTGAGCATATAGATGTTAATGCTAAATATTTTCCTTTAAAAAATACTGAAGAAGCTTTTACTTATTTAAGCCGGTTGCAAAAAATTGAAGACGTCGAACTTTGGTGGGAGATCAATTTTGAGGCTATTAATAATTCACAAAAATTTTTTCAAAAATTAAATGATTTAATTGATACCATTCGACCTGCGATAGATCGTGGGAGCACTCATCATACCAGGGTTCGTGAAGCATGGATGAGACAGCAGATAAGGAAAAATATTACTTTTGATCAATCGAAAACTGCAGTCATATGCGGA
>JAYUWT010000021.1:0-2387 GCA_043753405.1 Saprospiraceae bacterium
GAAAAATACCGCGACCTTATTGGAACAGATGCAGAAATTATTCTACTCCGTGAGAAGATTCTTCGGGTATCTGACAGTCAATTGTCAAATGGCACCATAACTACAATAGATTACCTTGCCAACATCAATGCACTCGATCAGGCTAAACAAGATCAATTGCTACATGAATTACAATTGCTTCAAATACAAATTAATTATCAGAATTCCCTTGGAAATTAAAAGTCAAATAAAATGAAAAACTTATTTAATATTTCTATTTACATTCTAATTTTCACATTATTTTTCTCCTGTAAAGAAAAAGGGGGATTTGATGCCTCAGGATCGTTTGAAGCAGAGGAGGTAATTGTTTCAGCAGAAGCTTCCGGAAATATCAAATTATTAGATATAGAGGAAGGACAGCAACTGAAAGCCGGAGAGACGATCGGATACATAGACAGCATTCAGTTATATCTAAAGAGGAAACAATTGTTAGCACAGCTAAAAGCGACCGGTCAAAGAATCCCCAATATTAAAAACCAGACATCACACTACAATGCTCAGGAAGGTGTTACTAAAAGCCGGTTGAAAAATCTTAATTATGAAAAAAAGCGAATAGAGAATTTATTAAAAGAAGAAGCTGCCACACCCAAGCAACTTGATGACATCAATGCCCAAATCGATGAAACACAAAAACAATTGCAGGTCATCAATGATCAAAAGAAAGCTCAGATCTCTGTGCTTCAAACCCAAAGTGCGTCATACAGCGGAGATCTGCTTCCAATCAATGTCCAGATCGAACAATTAACCGACCAATTGTATAAGTGTAAAATAATTAATCCTATCACGGGGTCTGTCCTATCCAAATATGCAGAAACCGGCGAAATGGCCACTCAGGGAAAACCACTTTATAAAATAGCCGATCTGACGAAGATGTCATTAAAAGCATATATCTCCGGAGATCAGCTTCCGCAGATCAAATTGAATCAAAGAGTACAAGTTCTAACAGACAACGGCAAAGATGATTATAATACCACAGAAGGCATCATAACATGGATCAACGACAAATCAGAATTTACACCAAAAACTATTCAAACCAAAAATGAAAGGGCTAATCTGGTGTATGCAATTAAAATCAAGGTAAAGAATGATGGCAGTTACAAGATCGGGATGTATGGGGAGGTTAAATTTTAACTATTCGCTTATGGCTGTTGGATTTTTTGAGGAGACGAGATTACTTACGCTCTTTATTAATTTATAATGGACATTTGATAATTGACAATGAAGCGGTGATGAAACTGGATTGTGAAGAATAAAAGGCTATCAGCTGTTAGCCATTAGCCATCAGCCTATTTTAAAACCTTTAGCCTAAAATAAATAATTACTAAAGAACTATACCGAAACATGCCCGACATCAATATAAATAATATCTCAAAATCATACAAAAACGCTGATCGACCAGCATTAGATGATATTTCATTCTCTGTTAATAAGGGTGAATTATTTGGATTGATAGGTCCTGATGGCGCTGGAAAATCAACGCTTTTCAGAATACTTACGACTTTACTACTTGCAGATGAGGGTTCGGCGACGTTAAATGGTCTTGATGTGATCAAAGATTACAAAGAAATCAGAAAGCAGATAGGTTATATGCCCGGTAAATTTTCATTGTACCAGGATCTCACTGTTTATGAAAATCTGAAATTTTTTGCAACAATTTTCAATACCACTATTGAAGAAAATTATGAGCTGATCAAAGACATATATTATCAAATAGAACCTTTTAAGAACAGAAGGGCCGGAAAATTATCCGGTGGCATGAAGCAAAAACTAGCTCTATGCTGCGCGTTGATCCACCGGCCCACAATCCTATTTCTTGATGAACCTACTACCGGTGTAGATGCTGTGTCAAGAAAAGAATTCTGGGAAATGCTCAAAAGATTGAAAGCCCAAAATATCACAATACTCGTTTCCACTCCTTATATGGATGAAGCTTCGCTATGCGAAAGGATCGCTTTGATCCAGGATGGGAGGATAATGTCTATTGATAAACCTTCAGAAATAATCAATCAATATCCTCATCCACTTTATGCAGTTAGAGCTGACCATATGAGCAGCTTATTAAAAGATTTGCGCCAGGATGATGCTGTGCACAGTTGTTATTCTTTTGGTTCTTCCCATCATGTATCGATGAATGTACCGGGTGATGCTGAATTAGAAAAACTAAAAAATAAATTAATTAAATTGAATTACACTGGAATTGAGATCGAATTAACTCAGCCGACAATTGAGGATTGTTTTATTCAACAAATGAAAAAACCGAAATGAAGGAAGTCGTAATTAAAACTGAGAAGTTAACAAAGAAATTCGGTGATTTTACTGCAGCCAATGAGATCACCTTTGAAGTATAT
>JAYUWT010000022.1:0-2383 GCA_043753405.1 Saprospiraceae bacterium
CATTTCTTTCGGCTTTTCCCTGGGCCTGTAAAATATCCATACTATCCTGAGTGATAGCTGGAGGCAATGGATTTCCCCTATTAAAATCCAGCAATTCAGGATGATCAGCGGGATTTCCATAATTAGCTTTTTTGGTGTCCTTGTCTTGAATCAAGTGATCCCAAACATGCCATTCCCACACGATCTTTCCGCCCATTTTACCTTGTGGTTCTATTTCAATAATCTTTTCAAGCCAAGGCCCGTCTTTAGGGGTCATTTCTGATTTACGCCCTCTTGAAATGGCTTCTTCATAGGATTTGACCTCATAAGATATGGCGAGAATATGACCATTGGGCATTACGGTAAAATCATGATGTACCATGTGATCTTCATTGGCATATTCAAAGTCCCAAAGCATTTTGCTGTCCCAGTTTATTTTCTGAATCCTTCCATAAGGTCCTCCAAAACCAAACACAGGATAGTCAGGATCTTCAGCGCCCTGAACTAAAGAACCATCATCCATAAAGTAAGCACCCAATACCAAATAGTTTCCTTTCCATTGGTGGACCACCTCACCTTTGCGATTGATCAGATATACGAAAGGGGAATTGGGGACTGGAAACATGATGTAACCGTCTGCAAGATCCTCGGTAGTTTTTGTCAGGCCTCGTGGAATCCCGATTCCAAACATATCACGGCCTTTTTTAGCTTCGCTTTTAACTTCCGTTTTGGGTTCAGTCTTACACGAAGAAAAGATTAATAAAAGAAATAAGATTGAAAGGATAATTTGGTTTGTTTTCATTTTTTTATCAATTGATTATTTTGTAGACCTATTATAAAAGGTGTCAAAAAAAACTTTTCAGAAAGACCAAATTTAGTTAAAAAAGGTATATTGCAAGAATGATTTTATTTTAGTGTGGATAACAAATTGCAGGATTTAAGTATATTTAGGTACCTAAAATAACAAAAAGATGGAAAGAGAAAAAGAACTTCAATCCATCCTAAAAGCAGTAGAATCAGAAGTACGAACATGGTTAGATGAAGAACCAAATTATACGGACCCGATCAAATATGAACGAGATTTGTTAGCCAGATGCCTACGGATAGGGGGTCACATACTTCAACAAAGTCAAGGTTTACCCAGAGATCGGAATCTAAAAAAAAAATTATAACCTGTTTTGGAAAGTTAGAAATTAAGAAGGGGCATCTATTAGAAAAAGGCACGAATAGGTATGGAATAACGATGAATTTACAAGAAGTGTTATGTGATTTGGCTCAATCTAAAATATTTAAACAGGTATCAAGTACTTTGAAAAAATTATTAAGCGTAAATATATCGGTGCCACAAGTACAACGGGTAAGCGAATATTATGGGGATCAATTAAATCCAATAATGGAAGCTAATCAGGAAGGGTATATTCCCCAATTGCCTGTCGTAAATGACCCTACTATTATAACATACAATATGATAGATGGCAATATGCTTTGTACCAGGGAGTATGAGGATGAAAACAATAAACAACAGTGGAAAGAAAAATGGAAAGAAATGAAAGTAAAGTTTTTTTATGCGATGGGGCTAAATGGATATGGTCTTGGGTGGAATCAAATTTCCCTGGGTCTATTCAAATAGTAGATTATTATCATGCAGCTGAAAAATTAAAAATATTTGCCAAATATCATTTTAAAGAACAGGAAATAAATCAAAAGTGGATACAGGAGCAGGAAGGCCTACTGCTAGATAATCAAGTGTTGCAGGTTGTAGAGAATTTGCAAAAATTAAAACCCAGAAATACATTCGCAGCGGAAGCTAAAAATGTAGCTATAAATTATTATGTAGAACATGAAGATAGAATGCAATACAAAACATTTAGAGATCAAGGATTATTGATTGGGTCTGGACCAGTAGAAGCAGCTCATAGAAAATTAATTCAACAAAGAATGAAGCTTTCCGGTCAAAAATGGTCAGTGAAAGGTGCTCAAGCAATCGGTAACCTCCGCTGCTTTAAAGAAAGCAACAATTGGGAGATGGTGGAAAATTTGATAAAGTTGGCGGCTTAAACCTGCAATTTGTTATCCACACTTTCCCCATAGCTCTTCTAATTTAAAAATCCAGCATCCTGTAAAATGAAACATCTTTTTGGCTAAAATGAGGATTGTGTTCTTTAAGTGGAACTATATGATTTTATCACTCCACAACCTAATTAAAAAATCTTTCCAAGGTAATATCATTATTCTATCCACTAATCTGGGAAATATTTCATTACATACCACAATCGAATGTTTTACTTTATATTCATCAGTAAACGCTCTTAAATTTTTCATATGTTTATTTTGTATCTGAGAAGCGGATTTTATTTCTATTGCTACTTCATTATCCACAAATATAAAGTCTACTTCCATCTTT
>JAYUWT010000023.1:0-2383 GCA_043753405.1 Saprospiraceae bacterium
ATTGCAGAATTGTATCCGAGAAATATTTTGAAATTGGGCTTCTGGGGGTTTCCATATTTCTTTTTCTTGAATTATTATGATATGCTTGTATCTCAGGATATATCAGTGGTAATGTGAATTCCATTTCCTTTTGAACTATATTGGTTATAGTATTTTTCATGGCCGCCACCAACATACTTGTATCATTAAATAAGCCAGAACGAATAAGGTTTTCGTTTAAGCTAAGCACATTTATGATTGAATTAGAATCCAATCTTACATATTCCGTCTCCAACACACTGTATTTTAGCTTTTGTTCTATTTCCTTGTTATTTTCTAAAGATACAGAATCAGCATAACTAATCCCTGACTCACTTTTCTGAAAAAACCAACTTTGTGTTAAAAGCAGAACTAACAAAAAAATAACTGCACCTACTAATCCATACTTGATGTATTTATTTGATTTAGCAGACGGATTTGCTGTTTGCTGCAATTCTCTTTCTTCTTTATATGGGTCTTCTCCTTTTATCGCTCTGCGTACATACTCTGTTCTGCTTTCGGATAATAATTTAGCGCCTTCAAGATCGTGTAATAAAATGGCTGCCATGGTCTCAAATGCATACCCAAGCCCTTGTGGATTAGAAGTCCCTTCTTCTATCACCGGGAGCTTCTCACCGTAACTAAAATATGGTATGTAGGGAAGTTTGGTCAGCTCCAATATTTTTCTAAGATCTATATTGATTGTATCCTCTTTTGGATATTCCGGTACCCAGGTACGGTATATTTTAGTGAGACCGGTTTCGAATTTTTCAAGCCATTCACGTTGCAGTTTAAATTCTGTACTATCGAATCGGGTAGGCACTGGAAGTATTTTTAATGCATATCTATCGTAAATAATATTCTTCTGAGCTTCTATAACCCTATCTGCTATTTGTAATGTGCCGTAGTATCCCTGATCTGTGGCTGTAAACAACATCACTAAAGCATCAGGCATTTGTATGGAGCACACACCTCCACTATCTGTAAGCCCGGTACGGCTATCAATCAATATAATATCATATTGGTTTATCCAATATTCACGCATGGACTCAAAATATTCTCCACCTTCTTGGTCATCATAAAAACTGCCATAGTCGAGTTCTCTTACTCGCGTGATGTATCCTTCCTCTTTTTTGCCGGCATGCAGTAAGTCTAAGTTACCTTGCAGTACTTCTTTTCCCTGAGATAGAATGATGTGATTAATATGATCTCTCCATTGTATAGACTCGGCAGTATAAGCCTTGTTTTGCTTGCGACGCAAAATTAAATCTATCAGCCCTTCTTTATTCTTTAGCTGTTCTATAAGGCGTTCATTACCTGATCTAAAATAATTTTCAAGACCTGGCGCTTCGAGATCCCAATCTATGATCAATACCTTCTTACCCCATATTGACAATAAGGCTCCTACATTAGCCATTGCCATGGTACGGCCTACTCCACCTTTGTAAGAATAAAATGTATATACTTTACCGCTCATGAGGCCTTTGAAAATGTAGGTTGTAATTGTTTGATGACAGGGGTATTCAATACGATATCGTCAGTATCGAGCCATTCGGTACTTGCAAAATGAGGGGCCCAATCCGGAACTCTTTCTATCATGAGAGCTGTTTGCTGAACATCTTTTTCCATTAATTCCTGCAATTGCTGAAATTCTTCGGAATCGTGAAAACTGCGCCCCACTCTCATAAAACGAGTATAATCCACAAACTGGATATGATGAATCAGCTCGGGTAATTTATTAAGCGGACCTTGCTGTACGATGGGAGTAACCAGCGAAAAATTCTTATCAAGCAGGTTTCTTTTCCAGAGTTCTTGCTGTCTTTTAAACATACTTTTAAACTCTTTCACACACCAATCTGAATTAAAATAAGTAGGTGAAATCAAGGCTACCATCACTTTAGACTTTAGCAATGCATTTTCAATAATTGACGACCACTCTACGCCATTGCGAATTTCAGTCTTGTCAACAAAAATAGGAACATTGATACGACCAAGCGCATTAGAAAGCTTAAACTCAAATAAGGGTTTGAATGTCTCATTTAACCATGTTTCAGGTATCTTCCCCCGTTTATAAGATAAAAAGACATCGTATTCGTACATCTGGGTTTAAGGTTTATATATGTAGTGTAAACCGGCAGAAGAATGTCGGCCTGTTTTACAAATGATTTTTAAATGATGGTCAATCAATATGAATGCATAATTTCTGTATCAAGGAAGCAATCTAAAATCAATAAGTCGATATAGAAAGTAATAAAAGAAATACAAAAAAACTATTCATATACCAAATACACCTAATTTTAATCACAAATCCTCATATTATATGTATCTATCATACAAACTCCAGACCAGCTATACTTTTTCCATT
>JAYUWT010000024.1:0-2383 GCA_043753405.1 Saprospiraceae bacterium
TGGCCAATAATTGCCCAGATAAATATGGAGATCCTGTGTATCATGCTAGGTCCCTTATCAGGGAAGATTCTATCAAACTTGAGTATGATGATGACGGAGTTTGTGATTATATAGTTCCAAGATCTATAACGGATAATGTTGTTCAATCTGGAATTCTGTTTCCGAACCCTGCTGTTTCAGAGATAAGAATTGAATCAGGTTCGATAATTAAAGGGATAAAGGTGTTTGCACTGTCCGGAAGTGAGATCCAGATCAATAGTCAAATCTCTGACAGAACTGCAGTTATTGACGTTTCTTCGCTCCCCTCAGGGCTATACCATATGAGAACATATGATATAGCAGGAAAGTCGGATTTTTATAAATTTGTGATAACCAGAAGATGATCCGAGAGAGAGTATATCTAGTTATTTTTCTATCCATTCTATCCATATATGGATCAAATTTGATTTGTCAGTCTTATTGCGACAACAAGTATGACCATATATGGATAATGGGTGGAATTGATATTGATACGACTGAAGATCGATATGGCGGTTTTGAAATTAACTTTAATACTATTCCCGTTTCAATAAATAAAAATCCAAAGTATTACCAGCTTATTTTTCAGAATGCATCCATGAGCACAAGAACTGGCAATCTAATATTTTATACTAATGGGTGCCTTGTTTTAAATGTTTTGGATGATCAAATGGAAAATGGAGATTCATTGAATCCAGGAAATTTACATGAAGATTTTTGTTTAGATATTGGATATCTGGGATTTCAAAATATGGTTGTGTTGCCTGACTCATACAATGATTCAATATATTACCTCTTTCATATTGACCATAAAAATAATTTAGATCCTAACCTCCCGTTTAATTTTATACCAGAAAATATTTATTGTACAACCATCGATATGGCAATGTATAATGGGCTTGGCATGGTCAGGGATAAGAACCGAGTTGTGGTAAGGGATACTACTATGTTAGGAGGTCCTATGTCAGCTGTCAAACATGCCAATGGAATGGATTGGTGGATCATAACGCCTAATCGTTGGACTAATTCGCACAACATCATTCTTGTGGATAAGGATGGTCCTCACTTTGATTTTAAACAACACATTGGAGCAACTCCTGATTCAAACTCAACCGGAGGACAAGGCAAATTCTCTCCGGATGGATCAAGATTTGCATGGTATCACCCGGATAATGGAATTTATCTCTATGACTTTGATCGTCAGGAAGGCCGGTTAAGTAATTTTATGAATATTGAAATTCCTCCTTTTAGCGGTGTTACTGGTGGTTTGGAATTTTCACCTTCAGGTAAATTTCTATACGTCAATCATGATACAAGTCTATTCCAAGTTGATCTAATGTCAAGTGATATACAAGCCAGCTTAACGCACATAGCGGATTATGATAAATTTGTGGATGTGACGGCCACTCCGTTTTTCTACATGGAACGCACACCTGATCACAGGATTTTTCTAAATATTATTAGTGGTTCTCAATGGCTTCATGTCATCCAGGAGCCTGATAAAAAAGGGAAAGCGTGTCGATTTGAGCAACACGCTATAAAACTTCCGACGGTCAATAATTTTACACTTCCTCATTTTCCGAATTACAGACTTGGCCCTATCGGTGAACCTCTATGTGATTCCATTTGGGTTTCAACAGTATATCCTGAACAAATATCAGAAAGCAAATATAAGATTGGCCCAAATCCAACATCAGGTTATTTTAGGATATTTCAAAAAGAAGATAGTGAAAAAGAGGATTTCAAAGTTTCAATTATAGGAATGAATGGTAGGATTTTCCTTCATTCAAAGGAAAGTGAATTGGATCTCACTGGATTACCTCCTGGCGTTTATTTTTGTAAAATTATCGATGCCAGTGGCTATGTTCAAATCGAGAAAATAGTGACTTTGGAATAAGTGCTAGCGGGCATAGAGCATAACACAGAGGTAAAAAGTGAGTGGTACGCCTACGTGGGCCAAACTATCTTAAAGCTGGTAGTGCGACTCTTTATTTAATCGACCTTTTGGCCAGGAAGTAAAACTCAAGAACCTGAATATGTAAATGTGGTTTTCAGTAAGACGTATGATGAGGATAGTGATGGATGGGAGTACAAGTACTGTGAGACCAAGGACGATTACTTTAAATTGAATACCTATGACCCTGCCAACCAGATTATTTCAGGCAGCTCTCAGTTAAGATTCAAACGTGTCAAGAAGCATGGGGCACCAGATGGGGCGGATCTTGAAAAGACACTGCTTATTGAGATGAGGTTTCATGATTATTATGAGGTGAAATAGGATAAGTCTTCTCGGATGTAATCGTGACTTCTTAAGAGGAAGTCTACGTAAGTCTTTATCAGTTGGTCAATTCCCCAATCTCGCATC
>JAYUWT010000025.1:0-5897 GCA_043753405.1 Saprospiraceae bacterium
TCAATTGTAAATTCTTTAAAACTCCAAACTAAACTTTCAAACGCCAAACGACAAACTTCAAACTTGATATTTTAGAAAGCTATTTCACAAAGTTCCGCAAAGAAAAAACAAAATTCCACAAAGGACTTCTGGGTGCTTTACGCTCAAAGAGAAAATTTTATTAGAAACTGATTTTGTTTCATATTCACATTATTTAACCTTTAACCATTCAATTTAATTCTACGTAAAAGTTAAATAACCTGGTATACTGTTTAATGTCATTGTCAATTGTTCATTGTCAATTGTCCATTACTCTAGTATGCTTTTCTGCACCAGCTCCTGCAGCTCCTTCAACTTAATAAGGCAATCGATGGGAGTCATGATCTCAGGCTGCAGATCCAGGAGGATATTTCTAATTTCTCCAATAACAGGATCATCAGTTTCGAATATTGATAATTGATACACCGGTGCCTTCAATGCCTGCAAGATTTGTTTCGTTTGTTTCTTATTGGAACCTGAGAGAGTAATAGATTTTTCTTCCAACTGATGCATTATCTCAGTGGAGCGGTCAATGATGCGCTGAGGCATCCCGGCCATTTTGGCTACATGGATACCGAAGCTATGTTCACTTCCTCCTTCGACAAGTTTATAGAGGAAGATTACCTTATCCTTTGTTTCTTTAACTGCAACATTAAAATTTTTGACCCTTTCCAACTTATGGGACAGTTCATTTAATTCATGGTAATGGGTCGCGAATAAAGTTTTAGGCCTGCCGGTTTCGTTGTCGTGGAGGAACTCTGCTAGTGCCCATGCAATACTTATGCCATCATAAGTGGCTGTTCCACGTCCTATTTCATCAAGAAGGATAAGACTTTTGTCAGTAAGATTGTTCATTATGCTGGCAGTTTCATTCATTTCTACCATAAATGTTGATTCTCCTCCAGTGATATTGTCAGAGGCACCTACGCGAGTAAAGAGTTTATCTACGATACTTAAACTGGCACTCTGAGCAGGTACAAATGATCCCGTCTGAGCCATCAGGGCGATAAGGCCGGTTTGTCGCAAAACAGCCGATTTACCTGCCATATTCGGACCGGTCAGAATTATTATTTGCTGATGATCCTGATCCAGGATAAGATCGTTGGGAATGTAATTTTTCTCATGTCCCAGCATTGACTCAATAATAGGATGCCTGCCCTGCACTATTTCAATACGTCCGGAATTATTGAAAGTAGGTTTATTATAATTGTATAACCGAGCCTGATGGGCAAAAGAAAGCAGACAGTCTAATTTACCAAGCTGAGCACACGTGGATTGAACATTCTCAATATATTCATTAATCTTTATGATAAGGTGAGTGAACAAATTTACTTCTATATCCTGCATTGCATTTTCAGCATGCAGGATCTTCACTTCAAGTTCTTTTAATTCTTCTGTGATATACCTTTCAGCGTTTGCCAAAGTTTGCTTCCGTATCCAATTTTCTGGTATCGCCACATTTTTATGCCGGGCAGTAACTTCAAAATAATATCCAAAAACGTTATTAAAACCCAGTTTTAGATTTGGAATACCACTTCCGGCAGTTTCTTTGCTGAGCATTTTTTCCATAACTTCTTTGCTATGGCTCACCAAATAACGATATTCATCCAACTCTTTGCTGACGCCATCATTAATGAAATTACCTTTAAGAACAAGTGTAGGGGCTGACTCCTTGATTGTTTCTTCGATCAATTTGATCAGATGCTGGCAAGGATTGATCAACTCACTTATGATGATCAGGTCATCTTCGTTAGTGTCACTTAATATTTGCTGTACATGAGAACTGCAAGTCAAAGCTTTTTTAATTTGCAAAACTTCTCTGGGTTGAATTTTACCCATGGCAGATTTACTTATTAGCCTTTCAAGATCTCCTATTTGCTTTAGATTATTATTTAATTGTAAACTCAGGTCTTTATTCTCAACGAAATATTCAACAATATTTAGTCTGGATTCGATTAATTCTATAGATAATAATGGAAGCAGGATCCATTTCCTCATCATACGCGTTCCCATCGGTGTTGAACAATGGTCTAACACATCCACCAGGCTCTTCCCTTCGGTATGCAATTCATTTACCAATTCCAGATTCTGAATAGTAAACCTGTCCAGCCACATGTAATCTTCCTGGGGTATTTTGGTAAGTTTATTGATATGGTTGATCGCCCTGTTTTCATTCATTTCTAAGTAATGGAGGATAGCCCCTGCAGCTATGTGGGCATTGATCATGAATTCTAGTCCGAAACCTTTGAGTGAAATGACTTTAAAATGGTTCAATAACTTATTGTATGCTGTCTCATGGACAAAGACCCAATCATCGATATGAAAGACAGGCCATTGATCCCTAATGATACCATGGATCTTTCTTTTATCTTTTTTGCAAAAAATGATTTCAGCAGGATGGAATCTTTGAAACAAACTTTCCATGATAGCCTGATTTCCTTCAGCGACCAGGAATTCACCCGTAGAAAGGTCCAGAAATGATACGCCATATTCATTATCATTCGCTATATGAATAGCGCACAGGTAATTGTTGGATTTAGAATGTAATATGGAATCGTCAAGGGTAAGACCCGGAGTGATCACATTTGTAACACCTCTTGCCACGATCTTTTTCTCCTTACTGGGTTTTTCAAGCTGGTCGCAAATGGCAACTCTGTATCCTTCCTTAACCAGGCGTGGAAGGTAAATATCGAGGGAATGATATGGAAATCCTGCTAGTTCGACATCAGAACCTCCATTATTACGCGATGTCAGGACGATGCCAAGGATGGAAGCTACTTTAACAGCATCAGAACCAAAAGTTTCATAAAAATCACCTACACGGAAAAGCAATAATGCATCCGGATATTTGGCCTTTATCTCGTTATATTGGCGCATTAAAGGGGTGCTGCCATCTCCTCTGGAGGAATTGGTTTCTTTTATATGTTTTGCCAAAATATTATTTTTAAAAGGCTAAATTTAGAAACAAGAGTATATATTTGCGAGGAATTTAGGTAATTTATTGATTATATTAAATTTATTTTTTTCTAATTTGTTTAAATAGCTTGATTACATGACAAAATATTTTGATATAATATCTAATGAAGAAAAACTAACATTGCAAAATGCGTTTATTTCAATAACTATGCTGATAGCATCTGCAGAAGGTCAACTTACAGTCGAAGAATTAACTGAGGCAGTCAATACGATTAAAGTAAGAGGTTATGAAGCAAACCACCTTTTTCATGAATTTTATGATGAAATGGGGCACGATTTCTCTCAAAAGTTGCAAAATGCCGCTTCTCAACATATCATAAGCAGAGATAGTGAAGACTTGTTTGCCAGGGAAATTTCACAAGTAAATGCAGTATTGGAAAAACTACCAAACAGCGTTTCAAAAAGAGTTTATCGCGATTATTTAAGTTTTGCACATAGAATAGCAAATGCTTCAGGTGGTGTCTTAGGATTCGGCACTATCAGCAATGAAGAACGCAAACTGCTCCATCTTCCAATGATCCATCCTATTATTGATGAAGAGGAAGAGGAATAAGATGTACTTCTTCAATATATCATGAGCCGGATCGATAAGATCATACTTCAGATCGAAGCAAAATTGGGCCTGCGGGAGACCAGATCCATCCTAAAATTTCTTTATTCTGAATTACTGGGGAAGAATAGCAACACTGATTTTGAAACATTAAACCCTCAGGAAAAAGCTTTGATGCAAAATGCCCTCGTCAGAGTAGGTGATGATGTACCTGTCCAATATGTTACTAATAGTGCCTGGTTCTATGGATACCTTTTCTATGTGGATGAACGTGTTCTTATTCCCAGGCCGGAGACCGAAGAGCTTATATTATTGGCTTATCAATTTTTAAAAAAACGATTAGAAGATGCCAGTATCCTTGATATCGGAACAGGCAGCGGATGCATCCCCATTGTACTGAAAAAATTGATAAATACTCTACAGGCAACTGCTCTGGATGTTTGCTCAGAAGCATTATCTGTAGCTATGGAAAATGCATTGACACACGGGACTGATATTCATTTTATATTGCATGACATACTGGATCGGGCCCTTCCGCTTGAAGGACATTACGATATGATCATCAGCAATCCGCCCTACATATTGAGATCAGAACAACCGGTGATGTCCACCAGCACTATCAGGTATGAGCCTGATAAGGCTTTATACGTTGAATCCGGAGACCCGTTGGAATTCTATAATGCCATCATAGATAAATCAAAAACACATCTAAAAGACTCAGGTTTAATTCTATTCGAGTGTAATGAATTTTATGTTCGCGAAGTTGCTCATTTGGCTATGGCAAAAGGATTTACAAAGGTTAATATCGAGGATGATTTGCAAGGTAAACCAAGGTTTGTTGTGATCCAACATTAAGAAAATTTATCTTTTAAGGTTTATTAAAGTGAAAACAATTAGCTTACAAGTCTTACCTTTGGCGCTTTAAAGTATAATTATTAATGAAGGTAACCGAATATATAGCGCAGGCACAAGGAAAAACTTTGATCTCTTTTGAAATATTACCACCACTTAAAGGTGGCAGTATGCAGACCATATTTAAAGGGCTTGATCCACTAATGGAATTCAAACCACCTTTTGTAGATGTTACTTATCACCGTGAGGAATATTTATATCAAATGCAGCCCAGTGGATATTATCAAAAAACTTCTATCCGGAAAAGGCCCGGCACGGTAGGAATATGTTCGGCCATCATGCACAGATATGGCATAGACGCAGTTCCACATTTGATCTGTGGCGGTTTTTCAAAAGAAGATACAGAAAATGCCCTTATAGATCTGAACTTTCTCAATATCCAGAATGTGCTCGCTCTAAGGGGTGATGCCAGGAAATTTGAAGACAGATTTATTCCTGAGGTCAATGGCCATGATTATGCATCTGATCTGATCACTCAGATAGATGGAATGAACAATGGACTGTATCTGGATTCAAATATTGAAAAGGGTTCTAAGACAGATTTTTGCATTGGAGTGGCAGGATATCCTGAAAAACATTTTGAATCTCCCAATTTGGACCTCGACCTTCAATTTTTGAAAGCAAAGGTAGATGCCGGTGCTGATTATATAGTGACACAAATGTTTTTTGACAATGAAGCATTCTTTTCCTTTGTTAAATCATGTAGAAAAATAGGCATCAATGTTCCTATAATACCGGGACTTAAACCGTTGACCAAAATGTATCAATTAACGTCCATCCCACGTCATTTTTACGTCAACCTTCCCAATGACCTGGTCAAAGAAGCCCAAAAGGCAAAAACAGATGATGAAATAAAAGCAATCGGAACGGAATGGTGCATCACTCAGTCCAAAGAACTCAAGGCAAGTGGAGTGGAATGTTTGCATTATTATACAATGGGTGACGCCCTTACTATAAAGAAAATCTGTTCAACTTTAGTATAATGAATAATCTACAATCGTGGCTTGAAATTGCTCCGCAAAGTGATTTCTCTATATATAATATACCATTCGGAATTGGAAGGATCAATGGTGAATTGCAGCTCATAAGCAGGATAGGGGATCACGTCATCGATCTGGATACATTGCAGGATCTGGGCGTTTTTGTAGAGTTTGATCTACCTTATGGAATATTCTTGGGGGAAACTTTGAATGAGTTTATCGGGCTGGGAAAGAAAATTACGAATGGCATTCGGTTAAAAGTTCAGCAATTTTGTTCGGATAAGACATTAGCTGATCAATTCAATTTCAATTTTGAAGATGTGTTCTTCATAGCCGATGAGGTACCAATGTTTTTACCACTAAAGATCGGAGACTATACGGATTTTTATTCCAGTAGGGAGCATGCTACCAATGTAGGCATTATGTTCCGGGGAGCTGAAAATGCCCTGATGCCCAACTGG
>JAYUWT010000026.1:0-5889 GCA_043753405.1 Saprospiraceae bacterium
CTGAGATCTTGGCTTTAAATGTCGGGTCTAAAGGTAAAAATAGATTATATCATATTCATTTTCCTGATAACCTTCTTCCTTTGCGGAATGGCTGGTAACCTATTATGCAGACAAGCCTAATAGGCTTGAACTATAGTAGCCCCGGGTGCAACCCGGGGATAATGTCGGATGGGAACCAACCCCGGATGGGGTTGAACTATTTCCTATTATAAATAATCTTCATCAAAATCGACCCCATGTTCATTAAACAACTCGATTAACTCTTCCTTAAATGACTTGATTTCATGGTGTTTTTCCTGTTTTTTAATATCTTCCATAATTTTTGTATTTTCCTTATTGAAATATATGAAGGCGGAATAGCCATCCTGCCAACCATTATAGCGTTCAAATAATTTGTGGTCAATTATAAACTTGAACTACCTAATTTTAAATCTTTTATTAATGACGCTAAGGTATAGAAGGGTGAGTAGAAGTGAACTATTTTGTGTCCTAAAAAATTGTCCGGGCTTTTCTACCTTTGCTCACATGCCAAGCCAATCAACAATTCAAATATTTCATTGTTAAAAACATTATGTCAAAAATAGCCATCGACCTGAAATCAGGCGATATTAAAAAAGAGGAACGCATCATACTAGGAATAGATCTGGGTACTACCAATAGCCTTATAGCTCATATAAAAGATGGTCAACCTTTAGTGATCAAAGATGGAAAAGGTGCCTCAGCTTTAGTCCCGTCGGTGGTATATTTCGGAGAGCATGAAGCACCATTGATCGGTCATAAAGCAAAAGACAAACTTACTACTGATCCGTCACGAACCATTTATTCAGTTAAAAGGCTCATGGGAAGATCATATAAGGATGTCAAGAGTTCAGAAGATTTTTTCAGTTATGAGATCCTTGATACTGATGCAGAAAGTCTCGTGAAAATTAAATCAGGGGAGAAATTTTATACACCTATTGACTTATCTGCTATTATTTTGAAAGAATTAAAAACCAGAGCAGAACAAGCATTGAATACCATAGTCAGTGAATGTGTCATCACAGTGCCCGCATATTTTAATGATAGTCAACGACAGGCTACCAAAGACGCCGGAAAATTAGCAGGATGGAATGTATTGCGTATTGTCAATGAACCCACAGCAGCGGCTTTGGCATATGGTTTTAATACCACAGCCGACCAAAGTAAGAATATAGCAGTGTATGACCTGGGTGGAGGCACTTTTGATATAAGCATTTTAACACTTGAGAATGGCATCTTTGAAGTTCTAGCCACCAAAGGCGATACCTGGCTAGGAGGTGATGATATAGATCAGGCACTGGTCCAATATATCATAAAGCTTGCGGGCCTCGACTACGATCTGTTAGATAAAGGCCATAAACAGACAATAAGATTGCTGGCTGAAAATTGTAAAAAACAATTGTCCTACATACCTGAATGTTTTTTTGAATTCGAAGGCAAACACATTGTTATTCAGAAAAAGGAATTTGAAAAGATCATTGAACCTATTATTGCTAAAACATTGATCCTTTCACAAAACGCCCTTGCAGATGCACGATTAACATTCAGTGAAATTGACGATATCGTCATGGTGGGAGGATCTACCCGTATCCCGGCAGTGAAAAGAGCAGTCAGTGCATTGTTTGGCAAAGAGGTCAATGACCGTATAGATCCGGATGAAGTGGTAGCGCTGGGTGCAGCTATACAAGCGGATATCCTTGCAGGGAATCAAAATAATCTGTTATTGCTTGATGTAACACCCTTATCTCTGGGCATAGAGACCATAGGCGGTTTGATGGATATTATAATTCCAAGAAACACAAAAATTCCTTCTTCAGCCGGCCGTAATTATACCACTTCTATAGATGGTCAGGTCAATCTAAAAATAGGTGTATATCAGGGAGAAAGAGACCTTGTCAAAGATAACAGGAAATTGGGCGAATTTACGTTAAAAGGAATTCCTCCCATGTCGGCCGGATTGCCTAAAGTAGAAGTGACTTTCCGGGTGGATGCCGATGGTATTCTCATAGTTAAAGCCAAAGAATTGAGGTCCAACACGGAAACAAAGGTGGAGATCAAGGCACAATATGGCATCAGTGAAGAAGAAATGGCTCTGATGTTAATAGATTCAATTAAAAATGCTGCCGATGATGTTGCCATCAAATCATTGATCGAGGCACGCAATGAAGCCAATAATGTCTTATTGTCCTCTGAAAAATTTATAAAACATCATGCCAATTTATTTATAAATGGTGAACTTTTGTTACTGGGTGAAATAGCAAATGAACTGAGACAGAATGTTTCAGGAGATGATAAAGATAAAATAAATGAGGTCATGCATCGTTTAGATGAAGTAGCACGTCCACTTGCTGAGCGCGCAATGGATCACACGATCAGGGAGTCCCTGGCCGGAAAGTCGATCATTTAAAAAGTTAGAAGGCTAGAAAGTTAGAAGGTCGTTCATAAGGATATTCTATACAAGTGATGGAAAGCTTAGTTTAATAATGAAACATTCATTTATTGACAAATTCACCAATCACTTATCACTAATCACTTATTATTAAACCAGCTTATGTCAATATTATTTAATTTCTCTAAAGAGTTGAAAATCAATCAATGAAGTATTGTCTTTTTATTGCATTTTTTATAACACAATCCGGCTTTTTGTCAGCTCAAAAAGAACATCTCCTCGGTGAAATAAAAAAGATCATTAAAAATGAAGAGGATGTAGATCTTTCAAATGCATCCGGCACACTTATCGGCATCATTGACTGGGACTCTACATACACTTATTCATTGGGTACCTTAAGCAAGGAAACGGAAATTCCAATAAGCGATTCCACCCTAATGCCGATGGGAGGTCTGTCTCATGCCCATTTGACTTTACTGGCTTATCATATGTTTCAGCTTGACTTGATCTCACAGGAAGATTCTATTAAAAAATTCAATATTCCTGCGTTTGAAAATTCCTGGATCAATGCCCTGACACTTGGACAACTAATGTCACATAGTTCAGGATTGCCAAAATTACTCCCCGGATTGGCCACATTTAAATCAGATCTTGACGATCCTTATTTTTCGATCCCTGCAGACACCATTGACAAATATATGGTAAGATGGAGCCTAACCAACCCATATAAACCCGGAAAATCCCTTCACTCGCATTATAACTACTTTCTTTTGGCCAAGGTGTTATGGATGATAAAGGATAAGAGGGTACATGATGATGGAAAGTTCATACCCGAAATGGATAATACATATTTTTCTGATGTTGAAGTTATTCCTCTTCCTAAAGAATTACCCGCTTTATATACTCCTTTGGGTAAGAAAGTAACTTTTCAGCACATGAATGGATTTGCCAGGTCAATGGGTATGATCTCAACCATGCATGATCTGATGATCTTGGCACAGGTATACCTTAGGTTAAGTAGTCAGGAAAATTTTATAAAATTCTGTTTTTCCACTCCTGAACTTAATAAAAAAAATAAAAGAGATGAAATTTTTACGAGTGGAGGTTTCAGGCAGATAGTTACCAAAAAAAGTGGGAACTTATATTTTATGACGGGAGTTATGAGAGGGGGTTCAGCATATATGGGATTTATGCCTAAGACCCAAACTGCCGTTATTATTTTAAGCAATTCAGGTACTTCGGTACATACCCTAGGATTGCATATTTTAAGGATGATCAATTATCAGTTTACAAGGACTTATTGAACAAAATGAATGTCTAAAAATAAAAAACACAGGGATGGTGTGGTCTATTCGACAGATCCCGATTTTAATTACAATTTCTTTTCTGAAACCTTAGGCGGGCAGGTCGATGGTGATAAAAATAAAATGGCTTTAAGGGTAGGCATTGACAGAAAGCAACGAGGTGGTAAAAAAGTGACCCTGATCACGGGATTTTCTGGCAATACAGATGATCTGGAAACCTTGGGTAAGCAGCTCAAAACAAAGTGCGGAGTAGGTGGAACTGCCAAAGAAAATGAGATCGTCCTACAGGGAAATCATAAAGAAAAGGTCATAAAATGGTTGCTTGAGTGGGGATATGCTTCGACCAAAGGGACCGGAGGAGGTTAAATTTTATAACACATTAACTTTATATTTATATTATATTTGCATATAATCAATTTAATTCGATCTATAAACTTAACTAAAACATGAATAAAATTATCATAGTATTATTTGCAGTCCTCTCTTTGAGCGCCTGTAAAAATCCTAACAAAGAAATGAAAGATGCTGATCAAACTGTAGCTGAAAATTTACCTGCGGATACTTTTATCATACCTCCCACACCTACATTTCAAGATCAAGCTTCCCAAAATTATGTGACGGCTTACGATGCTTTTCTTATCGAATATAAAGCAGCCGTTAAAGCAGACGATAAAATAAGACTTCAGGAATTGGGAAATAAAATGGTAGGTCTTTCGACTCAGGGAGTAGATGCCTTAAAAAACCTGACAGGTGAAGAATCGGCCAAACTTTCGGAATATATGCAAACCAGGGCTTCCCAGTTTTCAAGGATTTCATCAGGTATATACAAAAACAGTAATTAATTAGCAATTAAACTATATAACATGAAAAAAATTATTTTATTTGTTTTTTTAGCATTTGCCTTAGGAGCATGCAAAAAATCGACGACTACGGAAACTACAACCACTACCAGTACAACTGCTACAGAAGTAGAAATGCCTGAGACAGAATCACCAGCGGTTCGCGAATACATGGAGGCTTATGATGCATATCTGGTAGAATACAGAGAAGCGTTGAAAACTAAAAATCAGGAAAAAATGGTTGAATTGAGCAACAGAGCAACAGAACTTTCAAAAAAAGGTTCAGATGCTTTAGCCCAGGCTAAAGGTAAAGACCTCGAAAAGTTGACTGAATATATGAAATTAAAAACCAATGAATTTATGGAGATGACTCAGGCACAATAACCTGCAGTTCTGATCTTAACAGACCATCTTTGATTTGACCGGATAAGTCGATTTTCAAAGATGGTTTTTTTATGCAAGATACTTTCCTACGATAGGCATTCTGCGACCCATTCCAAATGCTTTTGGTGAAACCCTTATGACCGGAGCTGTTTGTTCCCTTTTAAACTCATTGATATTTACCAGTTTTAAGACCTTCGCGACCAGTGCTGCATCAAATCCCAAAGCTACGATCTCATCAGGGCCTTTCCTGTTTTCAATATATTCGTACAAAACTTTATCCAATATCTCATAGGGAGGCAGGCTATCACTATCTTTCTGTCCGGGTCTTAATTCAGCTGAAGGTGGCTTTTGAATAGAATTAGAGGGAATGACCACCATTTCCCTATTGATGTAATGCGCAATTGCATACACTTCCATCTTATATACATCACCCAGGACCGCAATGCCTCCGCACATGTCTCCATATAATGTACCATATCCCACTGCCATCTCACTTTTATTGCTTGTATTCAGTAAAATGTTGCCATACTTATTAGAGATGGCCATTAGAATCATACCTCTTATTCTTGCCTGGATGTTTTCCTCTGTAATATTGGATTCTGTACCTATGAAAAGAGGTTGCAACAAATGCTCATAGGATTCAAATACATCCCTGATCGGTACAATATCATATCTGATACCAAGATTTTGAGCCAACTGTATTGCATCTTCCAAACTATGGCTGCTGCTATATTGAGAAGGCATAAGTAAGACCCTGACGTGCTCCTTTCCAAGAGCACGAACAGCCAGTACAGTGGTCAAGGCAGAATCAATTCCTCCGGAAAGCCCTAAAACCGCAGTTTTGAAATTCAACTTCCGAAAATAATCTTTGATTCCCAATACTAAAGCATCATACATCAATGCAGTTTTATCTTTGGGCTGTTCATTATCCACTCCCCCCAGGAGGACACTTTCC
>JAYUWT010000027.1:0-16692 GCA_043753405.1 Saprospiraceae bacterium
ATCCTGAACAATTGTACATTCGGTAAAATAAAGATGCTTTATTTATCCCCCGAAAGACTTTCTTCCCCGGTTTTCCTTGAATACTTACCGAGATTTAAAGTGTCTATGATCGTCGTCGATGAGGCCCACTGTATTTCTCAATGGGGATATGACTTTCGTCCGGCTTATCTCAATATTTTACAGACAAAAAAACTTTGCCCGGGCGTGATCACTATGGCTTTAACAGCATCTGCTACCGTTCAAGTGGTAGAGGATATCAAAGAGAAACTCGAACTAACTCATGCTAAGATCTTTCAACAAAGTTATTTGCGTCACAACCTCACTTATGTTGCTAGGAATACCCACGATAAGAGGGCTGAAATACTTAATCTGATCAATAATGTAAAAGGTAGCGGCATCATCTATGTCAGAAGCCGTAAAGCTACTGCAGAAGTATCCCATTTTCTCAAAAACCAGCAGATATCAACGGGCCATTATCATGCCGGACTGAAAAGTGATACTTTGTCAAAGGTCCAGGAAGATTGGATGACAGGACAGACAAGGATAATTGTAGCTACCACAGCTTTTGGTATGGGCATCGATAAACCGGATGTAAGGTTCGTGATACATCTCGCCATCCCGGCAAGTATTGAGGAATACTATCAGGAAGCAGGAAGAGGAGGAAGAGATGGTCATAAATCTTATGCTGCCTTGTTGTATGACGATTCGGATATTGACAATTTATTGGATTCCTGTGAAACGAATTTTCCCAAATCAGATGATCTTATCAAAGTTTATTATGAACTTGCTAATTATTTAAATGTTGGTTCAGGCGATGTTATCGGAGATTTTTTTGATTTTAATTTGCATGACTTTAGCAATAAATATGGTTATAAACAGGTATGGTTGGTCAAAGCATTGAAAGAATTAGAACATCAGGGATACATTACAGTCACCGAAGGCATATATATGCCCAGCCAGGTCATGATAAATTATAATAAAGTAGAGTTGTATGATTTTCAGTTGAGAAAACCTGAATTCGATGTTCTTATCGAACTCTTATTGAGGATGTATGGTGGTATATTAAATATGCCGGTCAAGGTCAACACTTTATTAATGGCTAAAAAATTGAATACTGATGAGGAAATAATCATCAAAATGCTTGAATATATGGACCTGGCCGGTGTGCTGGATTTTCAAAGGCAAAAAGAACATCCGCAACTTTCATTTGGTGCTTACAGATACAATGCCCATGAACTGATTTTTAATTTGGAATTGCAAGATTTTCTTAAAATACGCTACAAAGAAAAAGTACAGGCGATGCTGACCTTTGTGCAAAGCCCTGTTTGCCGGAACATCACTTTACTTGATTATTTTGGAGAAGTAATTTCCAAAGAATGTGGCATATGTGACATTTGCCTAGAAAACAAGCAAAACAGTTCCGGCAAAAACGAAATTAAAGACAGTATAGAATATATCCTTAATTTTGCTGAAGGAATTGACAGTTCTACTGCAAGCCTTATAAACACACCTTTTTTTAAAAAGAACCGAAAGTCAGTTCAACAAGCGTTACAGTTTCTGATGGATGAAAATACTATTGAATTTGAGAATTTTAATATATTAATCAAAAAGTGAACATTCCAAAGAAAATTCACTTTTTGACGTATGGCGATCTTCCCTACGATCAAAGGATGCAAAGGATCTGGTCTTCTTTACATAAAGCTGGATTTGAGATAAGCATCTTTGGAAGGGCACTTGTCGAACTTGAAGCTGACAAATATCCTTATCATATAAAAAGATATAAACCTCTTTTCAAGACAGGATTCCTCGCTTATGCCGAGTATAACATAAGGTCATTTTATTTTATCATGTCAAGGCCAGTAAAAACATTATGTTGTGTGGATCTGGATACTATGTTTGCAGGAATAGTGGCGAAGAAATTTTCAGGATATAAGTTGGTATATGATGCTCATGAATACTATACTGAGTCACCGGAAATTACCAACCGTCCTTTCGTCAAAAAATTTTGGGAATATATTGGGAAGATCAGCATTCCCGCTTCGGACATTTGTTATACAGTTAGCAGCAGTATTGCATATGAAATGACTGAACGTTATAATATACCTTTCAGGCTTGTACGTAATCTGCCCGTGCAATCGAAAACAGACAAGACTATTAATATTCCGCCGGCTTCTGTAAAATATATAATTTACCAGGGCGCGCTGAATGTCGGTCGGGGATTGGAAAACCTTATTTTGGCAATGAAATATTTTCCGGCCCTGGAATTGTGGTTGGCAGGGGAAGGTGATCTGAAAGAAACCCTGAAAGATTTGGCAAAGAAAAATGATTTATCCGGTCAGGTTAGATTTTTAGGCAATATCCTTCCTTCACAATTGAATGATCTGACAACTGGAGCATGGCTGGGCATTAACCTCCTGGAAAATTTAGGGAAAAGTTATTATCTGTCACTCGCAAACAAATTTTTCGATTACATTCATAGTGGTATTCCTCAGATATGTATTGATTTTCCGGAGTACCGGTTATTAAACCGGACCTATCATATTGCGCTGTTGGTGCCAGATATAGAGATCAATACAATAAGATCAGCCATTGATCAACTACAGTGGGACGAAGAGATGTACCGTCGATTAAAGTTTAATACCTTTATTGCAGCTCAGGATCTCAATTGGGAACAAGAAGAAAAGACATTGATAGATATCTATACTTCCATTACAGCTTAATAAATTTTAAAGTTTTTATTTGCTTTTTAGCATTTGACAACTGCAAAAAATATGGGCCTGAAGGAAGCTGCCGGATATCAATTTCTGTTCCATCAATAACTGTATTATTGGTTGTAATTTTTTTGAACAATACAGGATAACCAGCGGCTGTAAAAATGCTGTATGAATAAAACTCAGATTCAAATATCTGAATATCTATTTTTATCCTATCAAAAGCTATAGAGGGAAATAGCTGCACTTCAAAAGAAGCCAATACATCAGTGCTTATTAAATTACAGTCCCAAGGAGCCAATTCACAAAACCTGCTGTTGAATTCAGCTGTATATAATTTTGCGAGGTCTGCATCATGAATTATTAAAGTCATTTCATCATTGATATTGTCAGCTGAATACGTCCAGTTGTGAGAACCTGTGATAACCACCGGATCTGACCCGGTATATTCTGCATCTACAATGCCATACTTATGGTGTAAAAGATTAGATGGAGTATGATCCAGTACGTCAACTCCATTCTGTTGCATAAATTCAAGCTTACCAAATGAACCCTCATTGTTGTCAGTGATACCGCGAACTGAAATACCATTATTTTTCTTCTCAATCAATCTGGCTGCCAGTTGATCAGAAGTAAAAGTATAAATGGCAAATCTGATATTGTGCTGTGCATCCTGCAATAACTGATCTATCCGGAGTTCTGTATGATCTGAAGGGGAAAAATAAAGTTCCATTGGTAGGCCGGCAATCGTAAAATTATGGGGTGTATTATCGATTTTGCTTTCCCCTGATTTTGGATTGGGACCCGGCATTGCGCCAGTTGATCCCCACATCTCTTCAAATTCAATAGTAAAAGCTGATGCCAGGTCATTATCTCTGATGAACAAAACATTATTGGCGTCTTCATTGAAGCCATTGTTTGTAAAATTAGTGGAACTTATCATCATATTGGCAACCCCCGATATGGATGCATCAGCAATAATAAATTTATTGTGCATGATGCCATCACCTGTGCTGGTATATAAAACAGGGAAGTTCAAGCTGCCATTCAACGCATTGTTATTGGTCTCCTCATCTGCTATATATCTGACCCTTACGCCCCTGTTTTTTGCAGATTGAAGTGCGGAGACAACATTATCATCAGAATTGTTATACAGAGCCACATCAAGGGAAATTGTAGCGTCCTTGATCTGCTGTAATATGCGTGATTTTAGTAAAACACCTCCTGAATTGTATGGCAATAAGGCCTCAGATTTATATTTCTGACTGATGGATTGGGTAAAATATATCTCAATTATTTCACTGTTTAATTCTTGTGTACCACCTGCAAAAGCAAAGTAGAACGATAATAACAAAGAAAGAAAAAATTTAGGCATCAATTATAGCTTGAGAAATAATAAGTGCAAAGTTGGTTTAATTAAACTACAATTCTTTGTTTAAACTGTTAATTTCTATTTTTTGATTTTGTTATTTTCTTTTCCCTCTTGAATAATTCAGCAAAAGAATCTACAGTCCTTCTATAAGAAAAACCTGCACCACTTCTTGCCCGTCTCCCTTCCAGCACTGCATCACTTTTCTGATAAAGCCTTAAGATATATCTTCTATCAGGTGTTAGTTCGTATTGTAAGTCGACGTCTCCGGCCACATAAGGATCTGCACCCTGCTCTCCGCTCTTTATACCCGTATTCAATATTAACCTGTCTTTGAAAAATTTCAGAGTAGGGCCGATCTGCAATTCGCTTCCTATCCTGCTTTCAATACCACCCCCTTGAGGATTGGCTTCATAAAAGTTATAATTTAAATTGAGCGCAATCCCGGTCAGGACTTTACCATCAGCCACTGCTGCAGTAAACATCGGTGAAAGGATCTGTGTAAGTTGTGAAGAGATCAGGTCGGAAAGTGTATTATATGCCAGTGCCTTGGTAGCAGTAAAATTAAAATTGTCTTTCGGTATAAATGAACCAAATGAAACAAGCGAGGCTGCTTGCTTGTACAATTCATTCGGATCCTGTTCCAGGGCTCTCAGTTTGCTGTCAACATAAGTTTTCAGGTCAGGAGACAATTGAGGGAAATCAATTTTAAATGTGATCTCTGGTTTCAATATTTCTCCTCTCAGGTTAAGTGTCAGATCCACCGGAGTAGGTTTGGAAGCTTCAGAAATTAATTTATCATCTACAGGCAGATATTCTGCAATGAAGTTGTAAGGAGAGGTATTTATTCCTCGATATTCAGCATCTATATTGACCTGGGCGGCTATTGGATCTCCATTCCAAAACAATGTTCCACCTTTTTTGATCAAAAATGTTGAACCAAATAACGATACATTGTAAAGTGGCACGAGGCTTAACCTGTATTCACCACTTGTTACTTCATATCCCCCATACATATTGAGATCACCATTCCGGGGAATAGAAATTTCTAAAACACCATTACCTTTTGCCTTTATAATATCACCGGTTTGTTTATTAATGATAAGACTTAGGGTCGCATTTTCATTAACGTCCAAATTCATCGTTAAAGCAACTCCGGTCGAGCTTACCGCTTTGTTGATATCTTTTTGGACTGTTGTATCCAGCCTGTTTCGAAATTCAATAAAAGTTAGTTTATCCACTTCTTTAGAAGTAGCTATTGGAAGGAATAACTCAGTATTGGGACCGGTTATCGCATCGATGTCTATATTGAGTCGATTGAATGGACCTGTAAATCGTCCATTTACCCTGCCGGATGCAGTGCCAAAATATTGTGAATTATCCTTCTCATGGGTGTTCAATAATAGAAAATTCTCAGAAGTTAGTTCAATATTAGTGTAAAAATTCTTCAATTTATTGTGTCTCAGACCGCCGGAGATGAGTGCCACATTTCCTCTTTCGTCAAGTAGTGACATTCCATCCAGATCTATTAATCTGTCAGTGATCCTGACGGTATATTGAGGGACATAATATCTGGTGCCAAGATACTTGATCGTTGTTGCCATATTTTGCAGGTTGACATCTCCTCCTACAGACAGGTTATTCATCTTGCCTTTGATTTTAATTGTAGAAGTAAAAGTGCCTCTGGTATCATTGATCAATTCACCCATAAAAATATCTGCTATGACGAGCGGATAATTATTTGCCTTCAGGATAAGATCAAGATAATTGTCGGCGTAGTCTTTACCTTTATAGTCGGGCAAAGTGTAAAGTCCTGTTATCAAAAGTTCTTTATCGCCTTCACCGAGTTTTAACCGGAGGTCGATCTTGCTTTTTAATGATGGTGCAGAGGCAACCAGATCAAGACTTCCCAATGATATACCGTTGACTGATAAACTGTCAAACTTAGAGGTCAATGATATATTTTCCTGAGTAAATACATTATCCACCTTCAGATAAATATTTCCTGTTCCCCTGAGAGCTACATCCGAATCTGCGAGAAGACTGTCAAGCAGTTCTCCGCTAAAGTTTTTAACCTCAATGTTCAATCCCTGTTTGCCAAAACTGTTAAAGGATACATCCTGCTCTCCATTGGTAAACTCAAGGTTTTGAATGATCAATTCATTATTTCCAAATTTGATGAGATTGTTTTCATTTAATGTCCAGCCATCATCGAAGAAGTCAAATTTAGATTGATTAAACTTAATAATGCTGTACCCTTGATCTACAGTATATATTCCATCTATATTTAGGTTTTGAGCAATATCCCTGATCTTAGGTGTTTTAACATTGAACAGTATGTTGTCACGCTCCAGTGTAGTGCTAATGTCCATTTGATTGAGTGCAAGATTTCCAATGCTACCACTATTAGCAAAAGCAAAATATTCTGAGCTTTTCTCATCTCCGACACCCTCGAAAAATAAAAACTTAAACTTGAAATTATCACCCTTCAACTCAGGAATACTTGCATTGATATTTAAATTGTATTGTGAAGAATCCTGATTGGAGAAGTTACCAGTGATCTTGCTGTCTTTGATGGTGTCAAGCGGAATCCCTAATAGCTTAAATGAATTTTTCGAATTTTTGAGGTCTAAACTGAAGTCAAAATTGTTGTTGTAAATGTCTTGTTCTCTTGATTGAATGTTGAATTGATTTGCGAGTTTGGTATGGTTATAATGAAAAACCTTTATCAAATTGTTAGGTAGTTTTTCTATCTGAAACTTACCTGTTAGTACCAGATCCAAAAGATCAGAGTTTAAAATATATTTTTTTGCACCATTTCCAATATTTGATGCTACGAAATCTATCTTGTCGATCTCCAGTGCTTGCCCTGCAGTATCTCTTATGATTAAATTCCGGGCATAAAGAGATCCCTGGATGTCGTTCAGATTTGTAAATGTAAGATCCGAATTGATAGCACCTTTAAAGTTTAGGCCTAAATTTGTTAAGTTCAACCTGTCAGGATTAAATTTCCTGATATCTGTCTGAAACTTTAGTACTTTAACTGCTTTGGAAAAGTTGATCGCACCATTGAAATCAAGATCAATATTGGGATCAACAATATTGAGTTTACCCTCAAATGTATTTTTATTTAAAGTCCCGTCAATTTTGAAATTTTTGTATTCATAACCTTTGTAAGAAAACATTCTGACATTACTGCTTAAAGTAGAGGTCATATTTTCCAAAGAAAAACTTTTTCCTTCAGTAATTGTAAAAGAACCACTTACACGTCCAATATCTTTCTGACCTGTCAAAGCTCCCAGATTAAAATTGTCAAGATTGAGCTGGCCACTATACAGCGCATTGGAAGTGCCATTCCTGATATTTAAGTGTAAATCAACATCACCATTACCTAATGCGGTTTTCAATCGGCCATAGGTCACAAAATCCAGGAGATACCCATCAAATTTGCCTGAATAAACGACGGTTCCAAGTTTTTTTAGTTCAGGGGTAGCTTTAAAACCCGGTATTAATTTCTCTAATGCAACAGCGGAAGTAGTAAGGTTATTTACATTCAGATTGAGTGTGGCAATGTCTATTTCAGTGACATCGTGGAGTGTGAAATTACCATCCAGTTTAACCAATTCATCTATATTTATATTGACTTTATTACCGCGCAGATTGTTGACCGTACCGGAATATTTTCCGGACAATTTCATGGTCCTGTTTATGTTACGGGTAAGAAAATCAACATCCCAGAGGCTTCTGTCAAAGACCATAATATCTTTGACACCTACGAAACTATTGACGAAATGCGCATTCATTTTAACCTTGTTCACATAATCCTGAAAGTCATCCATCGATTTATAACTAAGACTGATACTGTCCTCCAGGTGTGAGTGATCAGTGACCAGAAGGAAGTTTTCAAGGGAAATCTTTTTATTTGTAAACCTTAACTTGGTAGCATTGAAATCATTAATGTTGAATGGTGTCCCGGTTTTAACTGCGAGTTGAGTAAGTTCTGTTTCAAGGTCTTTTCCGTTGAAAATTAGATCTTCAAGCCCTAAGTTGATGTTATTGAGATCAAGATTGGAGAAATCCAATAACCTTTTAATATCCTCCGCAATGGGAGGAAATTTATAATCATGCATGGAGAATATACCCTCTTCGAGGCTAAGTTTTTTAATGGTGACCAAAAGGGGCGAACGGGGTTGCTTTTTAGCTGCGATCGCTGCCTCCATTGCAGCATAAGGATTGATGTATTTTACTTCTTTACAGATGATGGGTCTTACACGGTCCACCTTAATAATTGGACTTAAGAGTTGGAGTTCATTGACTTTAAATAGATTGCTATCAATATCAAATTTACTAAAGCCGGCTACAAGACTTTCAAAATTTAGTTTGATTTTTTGACCTTCAGATTTATTGTAAAGTTTGAGCGACACATCTTTAAGATCTATATCACTTAAATAAAAATGAATAGAATTTGGTTTGCCGCTAGGCTTTGAAAATAATGAGTCGGGATGACCATTTTCAATATAATTCAATAAAAACTGATAGTTATTATCAAATCCGGGGCAATTTTGTATCAGATTCGCTTTGAGCGTTTTGATCGATACACTATTAACATTGATATTTCCATCGATCAGGTCAAACAACCCTCCTTTCAGACTTACTTTGAGCTGCGAGGCCATCAATAAAGTATCCTTCAATCTATCCTTGACAAGGAGGTCTTCTAATAATACGGATTGAAAAAAGGTGATCCGGATACGTCCAACACTCACCTCTGCTTTAAGTTCTTTACTGAGATAAGCAGTAGTTTTTTTAATTGCATAATTCTGAAAAGATGGGATCTGGATCAGATAATAGGTACCCATCAATAACAAAATAACGAAGATGACCACATGTTTGATAAAGTTCCAGATATACTCAGGGATCAAACCCCAGACAAGCTTCTTCTTGTTGGGGTCCTTATCAGGCTTTGTCTTTAGTATTTCTTTATTCTCTTCCAAATCAATATAATATTGAACTTAGTTCAAAATACCTTGAGTTAATATATCAATATTTTCTAATGTATTTTGGATTCCCGGAGTATATCAAACGTTTTTATTAGCTGCATAGTTGCTCCGACGTCATGAACGCGCAATATTTTAGCACCTTTCTGCAAAGCTACAAGATTTACGGCAATTGTAGCAGGTAAAACATCGGTGGGATTACTATTTAAAGGCTTCCATAACATTCCTTTTCTGGAAATACCGGCCATGATTGGTTTATCCAGGATATTGAAAATGTTTAAACCATTCAGGATCTGATAATTGTGATCAATTGTTTTCCCAAAACCAAAACCCGGATCGATAATTATATCATGCAATCCCATGCCCTTTAATGCAGCCAGTTTTGCTATGAAAAAATCCAGGATATCAAGGACTACATCATTGTATTGTGGATCCTGTTGCATGGTCTGAGGAGTCCCCTGCATGTGCATCAGGATATATGGGCATTTGAATTGCTGAGCTACAAAAGGTAATTCATTATCATAAGCTCCTGCAGAAATATCGTTTATGATGCTGGCACCGGCTTCAATGGCTTTTAGAGCGACTTCTGAATGGAAAGTGTCCACCGAAATGATTGCATCAGGATAGTTTTCTTTTACTATTTCAATGGCAGGAATGATGCGTTCCAATTCTTTAGAAATAGATATGATCTCAGCATTCGGCCTTGTAGAAACTCCTCCTATATCCAGGATCCCAGCTCCTTCGTTCATCATATTTCCGGCTATAAGTAGTACTGAATCAAGTGTACTATGTCTGCTACCGGCATAGAATGAATCATCATTGACATTGATGATACCCATGACAATTGGCTTTCTCAGATCTAGGATCCGGCCACGGCAATTCAAAGTATTCAAATTATGGTCTTCATTAAATAGAAGTTAAAACGATTTTTTCAGTTCAAGTAGTTCTTTATAATCAAGAATACTGCAATTGATAACATCGTAAGCTTCTTCCCTTCCATAAATATGTGTTATCTCCACTTTGGCTTTTGTTCCGGGCATTTGCTTGTAGGTCAGAAAATAATGAAGTAATCTTTCTCTGAGCGATTCCGGCATTTCTGTAATGTCATTCCATACTCCATACACTCTATCATCCTGCATAATAGCGACTATTTTATCATCTGCCTGGTTGTTGTCTATCATTCTGAAACCCCCAATAGGCCTCGCATTGATGAGGATATTACCATTGACAATATTCCTTTCGGTCATTACACAAACATCCAAAGGGTCACCGTCTCCTTCCATACCTGTCCTGTTGGTCTTATTCATACAATAATCGGCGATATGTTTTCCGCAATATGTCTGTGGAATAAATCCATACAATGCCGGTATAATATTGGAGTATAACTGAGGCCTGTCAACCTTAATAAACCCTGAATCTTTATCGATCTCGTATTTTACATTGTCGTGAGGAGTTATTTCTATAAAAGAAGTAATTATCTGCGGAACATCCTTTCCGGGTGAAATGCCATGCCAGGGGTGGGCCATGAATTTGTCGTACATTCTATTTTGTTTTATTGGACAAAAATACTAAAGATTCTAGATACTAGTCGTTAGATACTAGATTCTAGATTCTAGACGCTGGAAAATAATTACTAGATACTGAAGAGCCAATATTTATTGATAGGCCAGGTTAACTTTTTCAACTTTTATTTATTTTACCTACTTTTGTCCCATAAATAGTTAATCCTATCTTAAATATATTTATTAATCAACTAAATGTAGCTATATATGTTAGGATTATCGTTTAGTATTGTACAATGAAAATAATTAACTATTGAAAGAGTTTCTCATGAAAATAAAGTCGTTTTTAATATTTGCCCTTATCATCGGGGTTGTTAGTTTGTTCGCTTTTTATCCCAAAGATATTGGCGATCCGGTACAAAAAGAAGCGCTCATTTTAAAATCGGTGATCTCATTACTGGAGAAAGTACATTTTAAACCAAAGGACATCAATGATGACTTTGCGAAAAAAATGTACAGTAATTATATGAAGAGCCTTGATGGTGGTAAACGATTCTTTATTCAAAGTGATATCGACCAGTTAAAAACATATGAAATCACCCTGGATGACAATATTAAAGCCGGTAATTTCGATTTTTTCAATAAAAGTGTTGAGCTTTTAAATGTAGCACAGTCAAGGGCGCAAGGTATCTACAAGGATATTTTGTCCAGGCCTATGAGTTTCGATAAGGAAGAGGCTATTTCTTATGACTTCGATAATATGCCATATGCAAAAAATGAAAAAGATCTGAAAGAAAGATGGGCTAAGATCTTAAAGTCTAATGTTTTGGAAGAAGTGGTGATCATGCAGACTCCTGTATCTAAAGACAGCACAGTAGTAAAAGATGACAAGGAAAAAAGAGAGATCAAATCATTTACCCAGATAGAAAAAGAAGCAAGGGAAAAAGTGTTGAAGGATTATGATAAGCTGTTTGAAAGATTGTCGAAACTTAGAAGGGATGACCGCTTCAGCGATTATATCAACAGCATCACTGAGGTTTTCGACCCACATTCTACTTATTTTAGTCCAAATGATAAAGAGGATTTCGATATTGGAATGTCAGGTAAACTGGAAGGTATCGGTGCAAGATTGCAATCGGAAGGGGAATATACAAAAGTGACTGAGATCGTCGTAGGAGGTCCCGCATGGAAACAAAAAGAACTGGAAGCTAATGATATAATCCTCAAAGTAGCACAACAAGGCCAGGAAGCCCTTGATATCCGTGGTATGAGGATAGATGATGTGGTTTCCAAGATCAGAGGAAAAAAAGATACTAAAGTTACACTTACCGTCAAAAAAGTCAGTGGGTCTATTCAAAATATAACGATCACTAGAGATGAAGTCCTTATGGATGAAAGCTTCGCTAAATCAGCGATCGTTGGAAAGAAAGGTGTGCTTGAAAACGTAGGTTACATCTACCTTCCTAAATTTTATGCAGATTTCGGTGATAATAAAGGAAGGTTCTCATTTACGGATGTTGCCGTTGAAGTAAATAAACTGAAAAAACAAGGAGTCACAGGCATTATCCTTGATCTAAGGAATAATCCGGGAGGTTCGTTAAATGATGTCGTAAAGATGAGTGGCTTATTCATCGAACAAGGACCGATCGTTCAGGTAAAATCCCGTGGACAGGAGCCTTATGTATTGAGTGATGACGATAGTGGTTATGGATTTGACGGTCCTATGGTTGTGTTAGTCAATCATCAAAGTGCTTCAGCTGCTGAGATCATAGCTGCTGCACTACAGGATTATAAAAGAGCAGTGATCATAGGTAGTACATCTACCTATGGAAAGGGTACTGTACAAAGATTTCTTGACCTGGACAAAAGTGTATCAAATGCGAATGATTTCAAACCTTTGGGTGAACTAAAACTCACCATTCAAAAATACTATAGGATCGATGGTGGTTCCACTCAAATGGAAGGGGTTGTTCCCGACATCATCCTTCCGGATGCTTTGAACTATGTAGAAGTAGGGGAACGAGAAAACGAAACTGCCATGGAATGGACAAAGATTCCACCTGCAAAATATGCCCAGGATGTTTTTGTTGTTAGGAATATTGACCAAATCATTGCTAATTCAAAGGCAAGAACACAGGCAAATAGTGCTTTTGTTGCCATCGACAATAATGCAAAGAATGTTAAAGTTCAAAGTGACAGAAAGGTCTTCCCTTTAGAGATCAATGCTTATAAAAAGGACCTGGCTACAAGGAAGGAAACAAGTAAAAAATTCAATGATCTCTTTACAAATATAGATGGTTTTATTGCCGGAAATATAGAAAGCGATCTTCAACAGATCAACAAAGATTCTGTAAGTATTGGCAGGAACAATAACTTCCTGAAAAGCTTGAGAAAGGATGTGTATATCGATGAAGCGATCAATGTGATCAAGGACCTGCAAGGCAACCGGGTGACCTTGACTGAAAAAACCAGATTCCATCAGGAATAATTGGCAACAAACCTTATTATAGACAAAAGCTGCATGCCGTGCAGCTTTTGTCATTTAAAGGATATTGTTTGAGGTTGTTTTTTATAATGATGTGTTTTGAATCAACTCTTACATTTAAATTGAATATCAAAATTATCTAATCGCCTTTTTAACTTCTTCTAATTAACTAATTTTAATATTGAATATGAGCCAAGAATATGCATATCAGGTTGTTTTAATTCATTATAAAAAAAATGCCGCTCTTTCAGAGCTCTGTTATTCTTCTAAATCACCCGGTGCGCTGCACCGGCCTACGTAATTTATGCCTTTCAGGCAATTCGAAGAATTTTTTGTTTATCAATAGTTATAAACAATTCTTCAAAGTTTGTGATAAATTATAATCTACGAGCAACGGCCTGAAAGGCCATAATTGCAAAGCCCAGTGCGAAGTACTGGGTAAGAATGTTGTATATACGAATGCTGAAAGTGCGGCATATAAAGATGTGTATAAATCCTCGCTTTTAGAGGGTTGCCGACAGGCGGGGTGTCAAGCCTTGTCCAGCATCCCGCACTTGATGCGGGACGGGATTGTTACTTTCTTTTTTCAAGAAAAGAAAGTAAGGATATATCCTGTGTATCCAGTTATATTTTTGATTTTGCAATAGCTTTACACTCAAACTATTTTCTATCTTCATTTTGCAACTACTCAAATTTGAGTTTTTTATATATATTTGATTTTAATAAATACGGAATACATGAACATATTTTATAGAAATTCAGCATCACTAATGATGACATGTGTCATGTGTGTATTTATGCTCGTATTTTCGGGTTGTTATTCTTTCAAGGGGACTTCCATCCCTGCTGATTCCAACACATTTTATATTGCAAATTTTACCGTAGACACTTATGATGCACCCTTTATATTGTCCCAGCAGATCACTGAAAAACTTAAAGAAAAAATCCGAAAGGAGACCCGGCTTAAATATACGGAAGTAGATCCCGACCTGGAATTCGTAGGTAAGATCACCAATTATATCGTGTCACCGGTAGCACCCCAAAACAATCAGGTGCCATCTGCCAATAGATTGGAAATCACGATCAATGTTGATTTTAAAGATAATAAACATGAAAAGAACAAGTGGAACTCAAACTTCACTTTTTTTAAAGATTTTGATAAAAATGCCAACTTAATTGATGTACGTGATGCATTAGCTTTGGAGATCTTTGATCAACTGGCAGAGGATGTTTTTAACCGGGCTTTTACAAATTGGTAAATTTGAAATTTGTTTCCGGCTTCATATTTATTATTATCTTGCACCGTGTTAGCCTTATTGTCTATAGATGAGATCAATCGTTTGATTCAGTTTCCTTCGATATTCAAGTCGATCGACAAGCGTATATTTTATAATTTAATAGCTTTATTTCCATTTTTTAATATCCTTGGTATCATAAACTCACTAAAATATCAATCTGACCTGATCGACGATGAACAGGAATATTATCCACCTTGCTTATGCAATGATGGATTGTATACCTGGTATCGAATGGGCCAGATAGCTAAAGCACAAAGGGCTGAAGCCCTTGATGAGAAATTAAAAGCTGAACAAGAAGTAGTTATTTCTGAACCTAGGCTTGAGGCAGTAGAAAGGCCCGGCAATGTCATCGATATTAATTATAAAGAAAAATCGAAGCAATTAGCAGGAACTGAATCTTCACCGGAAGATAACAAAGAGGCAATAATCACTGAGCAACCTAAACCCGGCATTTTAAGCAAGGAACCATTAAGAGTGATTAGCTTGTCAACCTTCAAAAAGGTAAGCAATTATGCTCCTTCAACTATTAAATTGAAGACGGATGTTAATCCCGTGGACGATGAGGAAAAGCTATCCGGTTTTGCAAAATGGCTGAGAAATACAGGTACGTCCAAGGACTCCTCTATAGAAGAAGAGGCTGAAGTAGTGTCATCGGTAATAGAACCGGGAACAGTAGAGTCTAAATATCAGGAAGTAGCTAAAGAGTTAATTGAGGTACCTGCTTTACCAGATACAAGTAAAGATAGGGATGAATATTCTCCGGCAGATAGTGATCTTTCACCTGAGGAGAAGAAAAAGAAAAAGAAGAAGGATAAAAAGCATAATAAGAAAGACCTGGTCAATCAATTGGTGTATCAAAGTGTGATAGACAATGACCTTTTGATCTCCGAACCTTTCGCGGATTTACTTTATGCTCAGGGATATAAATTAAAAGCTGTGAAAATTTATGAGAAGTTAATGGATAAATTTCCGGAGAAAAAGATTAACTTTGCGGCTAAAATAGACAAAATAAATAAAGAAAATATTTAATATGATAGGTTTTATAACAGTTTTGATAGCAATCATAGGCGTTTTACTGATGGCTGTTGTTTTGATCCAGAACCCAAAGGGTGGTGGAGTAGATGCTAACTTTGGCGGACAGGCTGCCAACCAGATCTTTGGTGCGTCGAATTCAATTGATTTTGTAGAAAAATTAACATGGGGCCTTGCTGCTGCTTTGTTCACACTTTGTATTATTGCTGCGATCATAGTTAATAATTCCGGCAGTGCGGCAGGACCACAATTGTTGTCCCAATAGAAATATTTTAAGATAAATATAAAAGGCATGCTATATGGTATGCCTTTTTTTGGTGTAGATTAGTCTTTTTAAAAAATATTGGGCACTTAACTTTATTACTTATGAAGGGCTATTTCAAAGATAAAGGATACAAGTTTGCTCTTTTTGTAATAATAATTTTTGGATTTTTTCTTCGCATTCTCACCGCTAAACTAGACCCATTTCTTCATCCATGGGATGAAAGATTTCACGCATTGGTTTCACGAAACCTGATGCATTCACCCTTTAAGCCAATGTTAAGGGCATTTCCTGTAACAGATAATTTTGATATCAACGAATGGTGTTGCAATCACATCTGGCTCCATAAGCAACCATTATTTATGTGGCAGATGGCGCTTAGCATGAAAGCGTTTGGTATAAAAATTTTAAATAGTAGAATATACTTCCCTCGTGCCCTTCCAATACTTCGGTGATATGCCTTCTATTAAATTCATATTCATAATTTGCCTGGACCGGCCACTGTTGTAAGATGTATATTTGCCAAGGTATAAACACAAGGCAACAGACAAAAAGGGACTTGATAAAATCAAGGATATTTTTTCTGGTTGCCGGCTCACGAATATTTATAAGAATATTGACACCCCAAGCCAGAAAAACTAATAGCCCTGTTAACCATTTCACCATAATTGCCGCACCTGAAAATACTCCGATTAAAACTATCCAATACCATTTTCTACTTCTTGTATATTCACAGTAAGCCCAAATACTGGCCAACACATAAAATCCATGTGAAACATCATTATGATCCATACCCCATATTCCTGCACTCATACGGATGTGAAATGTAGAAAAAGCTAGGAATGCAGCGGCACTAATAGATACCCATTTATTATTTGTAAATATTTGACAAATTCTAAACAACATTAATATCATCAATGTGCCCATCAGGACACTTGGAATTCTTATCGCAAGTTCATTTACACCAAACGCTTTCATGCTAAGCGCCATCTGCCACATAAATAATGGTTGCTTATGGAGCCAGATGTGATTGCAACAC
>JAYUWT010000028.1:0-2377 GCA_043753405.1 Saprospiraceae bacterium
TAGATACATTGACCCATTTATCTAAAAATTATACTGTACCGCCACAAATACGGGGCTGGATTACGGGCTTAAGCCTTGAGAAGAAGAAAATTGAACAAGAGCAGGTATTCGTTAGAATGGCATATGAATTAAGTGATCTGGATGAAATAGAGCATGGTGCCTCATGGCTCCAAGGGATTATGTCTACGCAGGTATTTACTGTATTTGAAGTTCCCAGGATTATGTCTGTCATCAATGATTGGCTTAAGGTCATCGATTTCGAGCAATTCAGAAAAGTCCTGCCGGGTTTAAGGAAATCCTTTTCCACATTAACAATCCCCATGCAGCAAAGCTTCAAAGCATTTTCCAAAACTGCACTTGAACCTCTTGCCCTCTTTGACAAAGAGGCTATTTTCGACGTGGAACTGAAGTCCATTTTTATTCAATATGTGGATGATATGATAGTTCATAATCAGGCGTAATTTACTTTTTATACATTTTGAAATATCAATATGAGATTATTTGCCTCCCTGAGCTGATAACTTTATAATTTAATTTTAAATGAAAATCATAACCTATGGAATTTCTATTTTCTAATTCCTAAATTCTAATTTCTAAAGTCATTTGTTTACTTTTACACAAAATTAAATACATGAACATTCATAGATTAATACTTCTTGCCATAAGCATTGTATCATTAGCAAGTTGTAAGAAAGATTCAAAATCCACAGATCAGGAAGGTAATGACTCATCAAAAATGGAACAAGTATCAACTATTGACAGCACCCAGCCTCCTTTATTTAATGAAATAATGGCAGTCCATGATGAGATCATGCCTCAAATGAGTACCATTGAGATCTTAAAGCAAGAATTACGAATGAGACTCGATAGTATTGATGCCAGTAACACTAAGTCAGAATTCAGGTCACAATTCAGACATGCTTTGGCAGAATTGAACAGAGCTGACAATATGATGTCTGACTGGATGAATAACTTTAAAGAAAATTATGATACTATCAAAGTAGATGCTGTAAGAACTAATTTCCTGGAAAGCGAAAGAGCTAAAATAGAAGGCGTTAAAGCTACAATGAAGGAAAGTATAGACGTAGCTAAACTCACTATCTCCAATACACCCGTCAAATAATATCATTTTAATTTGTTTTGTTTTGAAATCCAATGCTAAGTTTATCCGGAAGTTAATTGATTGATTTTTAAACGTACAATAATTTACTGCAAATGAATTTGCGTTTATTCATACTTGCCAGCTTTATTTTTATGAATTTGTCCTGCCATAAAGGGACAGAGAAGGAATTACCTTATTTGGGTATTCCGACTGAAGAGCAACAAAAACCTACCATTCCTGATTTCTCCTTTATTGACCAGTTGAATAGAATCGTTTCAGATTCGACATTTAAAGACAAAATATATGTTGCAGATTTTTTCTTCACCTCCTGCCCTACGATTTGCCCTAAAGTAACCGCACAAATGTTGCGAATTTATCAAGAGTTTAAAACAGAAAAAGACATTGCATTTTTATCTCATTCCATCGATACCCGGCATGATTCAGTGCCAAAATTAAAAGCCTATGCTGACAAACTTCATATAGATCATGACAAATGGCGCTTTGTCACCGGAAAAAAAGAAGACATTTTCAAAATATCAAAAAATTATATGAGCATTGTTCTTGAAGATGCTGATGCCCCGGGAGGTTATGACCATAGTGGTTATATTATTCTGGTGGACAAGAAAAGACATATCAGGGCTTACTGCAATGGAACAGATCCTGCAGATGTGGACAAGTTCATTAAAAATACAGTTATCTTATTAAATGCTGAATAATGAAGATGATCATTTGGTTTTTAGCATTATTTTTCCTTTTGATGTCATGCAATACTTACACACAAGGTGAACGGATCTATCAGGCGCAATGTGCCAATTGCCATGGTGTGACCGGACAGGGATTGGAATCTTTGTACCCTCCAATAGAAGGATCCGGGATCATCTTGCGAGACATAGATAAGCTCCCCTGCATCATTTTGAAAGGCAAATACACTTTAGACAAGTCAGGTAATAAGATCTCAGAAATGCCACCTATCCCAAAAATGGAAGATGTTGAAATGACAAATTTGATCAATTATCTTCAAAAACAATTTGGCAAAAATCAAATATCAATAAGACTGGATTCGATTGTATCATGGCGTAAGGATTGCAATTAATCACTTTCATATAAAAAGAACCTAATATTAGATGAGTTCAATAGATGGGCTGTAAATCAAGAGTTAGCTCATTTAGGCCTTTAAAAAACATAAAGTATTTTAAAGAAATTAATTATGTTTACATTGGTTTTTATAAATTGATTTTATGCTCTCAAAAATAACACTCTTAAGTTTAATCATTA
>JAYUWT010000029.1:0-2377 GCA_043753405.1 Saprospiraceae bacterium
AACATCTGGACATTCAATCAATGATCATTCGGGGTGATAACAAGCCGCATCTTATTATTCTTCACAACACAGAACATGTCAATATTGACAATGATCAGGCTGTTTTGAAAATGTAATCAGCCCGGCATGGATACCTTTTGCTTTATTATTCTGATTTTATTAATTGCTATAACAGGCTGCAATCAACCACATGGTGCTAAACCTGCGCAGTCCAACAGCATTTCAGCACCTAAAGACTCGTTACCGGTATTGCGTCATAGAAGCCAGAATGGAAAAGAGGCCTTACTTGTAACCAGGATTAAATCATTCGATGAGTTAAATGAAATAGTTCAGATTACTTATGCAGATGACACGATCGATTCAAACGGTACAGTGTATGGCAGACCTTGGGTTCACCTGACACACCGCTGTGACGACCGGGAAGTGACAAGCGAATTAAAGGCAGGTATAAATCAATCCGATTTTATGCTGGCCAAAAGAGGTAGTGTTTGGGACAAGGTAATGCTGGGGTTAAAATCTCCATTTTCGGTGATCAACAGAAAAGATTTAATTCGCATCGAACACCTGGGCCGAAGAAAACCTGAGATCTTTGGAATGGGTGATCCGGCCTTCCTGGACCTTGCAGAAATCATGGTGAGTCATATATATGATGAAGATCTCAAAATCATTCCTGCAGAGGATCTTGGTGAAAAAGGATATCTGAATACATTTAATCATATTGCAGCACAAGCATTGATGACCTCTATCTTCTCAGAAACTTTAGCTGATTTTGTTGCTGATGTGCATGAACTCTATAATATGCCGGAATTGATCACAGGAAACTTTACCGAAGAGCAACTAGCAAATACAATAGATGGTCCGGTAGATAATTATATTGATATGATCAATAACGAATGGGGGCAGGAACTTGGCAAATCATTAAGTAAAAAATATACAATTAACCGCAAAACGGATTGGACTCCTGAACTATTAGCCAACTATCTGAATGATATTCAAAGTTATTGTAGCTGGTCTCTCCAGATTGGTTTCAAACCTTTCAGGGCCACAGATAAAAAAGTAATTCAATTTGCAAATAAAATTAATACTGTAATGACTGTGGCCTAAAAGACAAACACTCAGGATCATTAGCATTAAAACTAGTTTTCCAATTTTTTCAGTCGGTAAAACGCTCTTCCATTAGATTCTTCAGGTGACAATTTGTACTTTCTTAGCAATTCTTCTGCTCCTTCAACCTGCCATTCATTCAATCGGATAAGCCAATTTTTATCAATCACGGTTGCATCGGTCATATCAGCATCAATCATATGAGCACCCGTCACATTGGTGTCAAATAAATTCGCCAAACTCAGGTTGGCCTTACTCATGATGGTTCCTGTCAATTGTGCTCCGGCCAGATTCGTTCTAAACATATCTGCACCGGTTAGATCCGCTTCATTCAGAAAAGCACCTGTCAAATTTGTCCATTTCATCACAGATTCACTTAGATCGGCTTTTCTCATTTGAACTGAAGTCAGATCTGACTCACGGATATCAGCCCTTTTCAAATCCGCCTCATTTAAATTGGCCCAACTCAGAATCGTTCTGGTCAAATCTGCATCATTCAGGTTTGCCTTACTTAAAATGGCTCCCCATAAATTAGTATAACTCAAATCTGCCATGCTTAGATTGGCCCCTTGCAAATTAGCACTGCTTAAATCTGCTTCACTCAGATCCACTCCACTTAAATCGTCGCTACTTAAATCAGCATTTCGCAAATCAGCACCTGAAAATGATGACTGTTGGAAAATCCTGTGTAACGATCCGGAATCAATATTCAAATCCCCCAACATAAGTAATAATTGTCCACGCTCAGGGCTCAACTTTTTCGTTGACAAGCTTTCACCTTCCACATAAGCATATGGCGTTAAAGTATAACTTAAGGAAGCAATCATGGAGATAGTTTCTTCACTCAAAATCCTACGCGGATTGTCTTTTAACTCCTCATTAATTCTAGCCAGGATTTGAGGCATCAGATTAGAAAGGCTCCTGATTTTAAGCGAATCCATCAGTTCCGACTGTTGGGCGATCAGCAATCCCTGCTGCTGCGTCTGAACTTTGAATAATTTATTCCGGATAAGAAGAAATAAAATGATGGCGCCTGCTACCACTAAAAGCAGGACAAGAACATTATATCTGCGACTAGCTTTATACATTCTTTACTGCTGCTTAAAAAGCCATTCTACTAATTCTTTAGGCTCTGCAATGCTCCAGGAATGGGGATGTCGGATGTTATCAGGTTTCCGATATCCCTTATTCGAAGTCAATACTAATTCAATTTTCGTGCTCCCCATCCTCTTAAGTTCATTTGTCAATGCAGCAAAATCAGTGGCATTCATCC
>JAYUWT010000030.1:0-5873 GCA_043753405.1 Saprospiraceae bacterium
GTTATCGACAATTTTTTTAATTAAGAATTAAATAAGTCCCTTTAATTAATATATAATGGAACAAAAAAAAGAAAAGGTCAACGAGGTCTCTTTAAAAGATATATTCCTGTCGTTGAATGTTTTTTTAAAAGAATTAATCCGATTTTGGTGGATCATACTTATTGGAGCCGCTCTGGGTGCAGCATATTTTGGTTATCAGTCTTATACGACTAAGCCGGTCTATACAGCTAATTTAACCTTCATGCTCAATGAAGAGTCCGGCCAGTCAATGGGTACCGCAGTATCATCCTTATTGGGGAGATTCGGAGGTAGTGCAGCAAAATACAACCTGGAAAAAATTTTAGCACTGTCCAGGGCGAGGGTCATAATAGAACAGGTACTATTCGCAAAAACTAACTTAAATGGCAAAAAAGATTATATCGCCAATCATTTTATTGACATCTATGAGATTAATGAAAAAAATAAAAAATTAAATAAACCCGAGGTAAAATTCTCTCATGGTGATGTAGACAAATTCAATGAAAATGAAAGTTATCAATTGATAAATATTTACAACCTCCTTGTAGGTTCTAAGGGAATTTTATCAGCTTCAACCAATGAAAAATCAGGGATAATGAGTCTTCAGCTTCAATCGACAAATGAAGATCTTAGTATCGTAACTGTGGATACTCTGTTCGCAAAATTAAGCCAGTATTATATCGACAAATCAGTTGAAAAAGAACGATTGACTTACAATTTATTACGCAGAAGAGTTGAGCAACTCTATGGCCAGATGAACAATCAAATGACCAGTGCCGTAACTATTGAAGATAAATCGCTTGGTGTTTGGGAGCAAAAGACCAGGCTGCCACAGATCAAATACGAACGTGATACCAGGATCTCAGCAGTGTTATATGGTGAGGCATTAAAAAACCTGGAGCTTGCAGACTTTTCTTTAAAGACTAAAACTCCATTTATTCAAATATTGGATAGTCCTTTAGCCCCTTTGGAGGTAAAGGCAAGTTCTAAGAAAAGAAGCATAATAATTGGTATTTTATTAGGTAGTTTAGTTATGGCGATAATTATTATTTTACGCAAAATAATTTATACTTCATTAAGGTCATCATGATGAAGAGCAATTTAAATATTTTAGTGACAGGCTGTGCAGGATTTATTGGTATGCATGTCACAGAAAGATTATTAAATGAAGGCCACAAAGTAATTGGGATTGATAATCTAAATGAATACTATGATCTTAATCTTAAAATTAACAGGCTAAAGAAACTGGGAATTATTCAAAATGAAAAAGACGGGGATGTTTTCACCAGCAATAATTCCTCTTTTAGTTTTCAAAAAATGAATGTTGAGGATGATGGAGAAATATTGGATCTTTTCAAGAATCATCAATTTACTATTGTGATTCATCTTGCAGCTCAGGCGGGAGTTCGTTACAGTATCACACACCCGGAAGTATATATTAAAAGTAATATCAACGGCTTTTATTCTATTTTGGAAGCTTGTAAAAAATATCCTGTTGAGCATTTAATATTTGCAAGCAGCTCGAGCATATATGGATTAAATAAAGAAATTCCTTTTGATACTGAGGATAAATCTGACCACCCTGTCTCACTTTACGCAGCAACTAAAAAAAGCAACGAATTAATGGCTCATTCTTATAGTCATTTGTTTAAAATTCCAATGACAGGGCTAAGGTTTTTTACAGTGTATGGGCCCTGGTACCGCCCTGATATGGCTATGTATCTGTTTGCTGATGCTATTTATCAAAACAAACCGATCCGTGTATTTAATTATGGCAACATGGAAAGGGATTTTACATATATAGATGATATCACTGAATCAATAGTCCGGTTAATACCTCTTGCTCCTTTATTCACTAAAGAAGATAATCTATCCAATGCTGCAACACCTTACAGGATACTAAACATTGGAAATAGCCAGCCGGTTAATTTAATTGAAATGATTGAAATCCTGGAGGTGGCTTTAGATAAAAAGGCCATTAAAGAGCTATTGCCCATGCAACCCGGAGATGTGGAAAAAACATTTGCAGAGGTGGAGCCATTAAAATCCTTAATAGATTTTAAACCAAGGACTTCCCTCCGGGACGGAATTGAAAAGTTTGCTTCATGGTATAAACAATATCATAATCTAAATTAATATATGGACCTGAGTGATGTAAAAGTAATTAGTTTGCCAAAAGTATTGGATGAAAGAGGAAATTTATCCTTTATAGAAGCAAACAATCATTTTCCTTTTGACATAAACAGAGTTTACTGGATCTATGATGTGCCCGGAGGTGAAATAAGAGGCGGCCATGCTTATAGTACATTAACCGAATGTATTGTATGCCTTTCGGGGAGTTTTGACCTTATCCTTCACGATGGAAATGAGTCTAAGACTATATCTCTCAACAGATCCTATAATGCAGTGATCGTGCCATCAAAGATCTGGAAACATATGGAAAATTTTTCGACAAATTCCTTAGCACTCATTCTTGCAGATCAGGAATATAAGGAAAGTGATTATATAAGAAATTTTGAAGAGTATCAAAACATGCAAAATCAGAAGTTATGAATGTTTTTAATTGCTCCATTTTGACTTTTCCAAAAATTAAAAACAGAGCCGGGAATATAACCCCCTTGCATAGTGGTATAGAAGTTCCATTTCAAATAAAACGTGTCTTCTATTTATATGATATCCCCGCCGGAGAATCAAGGGGTGCTCATGCGCATAAAAATTGTCATCAGGTCCTGATAGCAGCAAGCGGAAGCTTTGAAGTTCTGCTGGATGATGGAAACACTCAGCGTCAGGTGATGCTTAACAGGCCTTTTTATGGCTTGCATATCCCACCCGGGATTTGGGCGAGTGAGATTAATTTTTCATCCGGGTCTATTTGCCTTGTATTAACCTCGCATAATTATGACGCAGCAGATTACATCAGGGATTATCCGGAGTATTTAGACTTTATTAATTTAAAAAATGAATAACGATCTGATCCATCCATTGTCTGATGTCCAATCATCCAATATTGGAACCGCCACAAGGATCTGGCAATTTTGTGTTGTTCTTCCTCACGCTGTAATAGGCAATAATTGCAATATTAATTGTCATGTTTTGATTGAAAATGACGTAAAGATCGGAGATAATGTGACGATAAAATCGGGCGTCCAGATTTGGGATGGGATCACTATTGAAAATAATGTTTTTATAGGACCGAATGTCACTTTTACAAATGATAAATTTCCAAGATCAAAACAGTACCCTGAAAAATTTTCAAGAACAAGGATCTGCCATAATGCATCAATAGGCGCTAATGCAACTATTTTGTCCGGCCTGACCATAGGGAATTATGCACTTATAGGAGCAGGGGCTGTAGTAACGAAAGATGTCCCTTCCTATGCATTGGTCATCGGCAATCCGGCCAGAATCTCAGGTTGGGTGGATGAAACCGGAAATAAACTTACCAGATTGGATAACGATAACTGGGAATCGGCAAAGGGCGAAATTTTTGAGTTATCTGAAGGGATATTAAAAAGATTATAATGAAAGTGCCATTTTTATCTTTTGATGCTACAAATGAATTAATCAGGGAAGAAATATTTCATACATTTGAAAAATTTTATGATAGCAAATATTATGTTTTAGGGCCAAATACTACAGCATTTGAAGACGAATTTTCAAAATACCTGGGTACCAAATATTGCAAAGGTATCAGCAATGGACTTGATGCACTGCATCTGGCTTTAAAGGCTCTTGAAATAGGAAAAGGAGATGAAGTTATCGTCCCATCCAACACTTATATCGCTTCAGTACTGGCTGTTTCAATGGTAGATGCAACTCCTGTTCTGGTTGAACCGGATATCCATACTTTTAATATTGATAAAAATCTAATTGAAGCTGCCATAACGGATAAAACAAAGGCCATTATGCCGGTCCATCTTTATGGACAACCCTGTGAGATGAAAGCAATTATGGATCTTGCAAATAAGTATAACCTGGCAGTGATTGAAGATAATGCTCAGTCTCAGGGTGCATCTTTCGAAGGTCAGAAGACAGGTTCATTCGGACATATCAATGCTACAAGCTTCTATCCTACTAAAAACCTGGGTGCACTTGGAGAAGCAGGTGCTATCACTACGAATGATGAAAATCTGGATGAAGTAGTCAGATCAATAAGAAATTATGGTTCAGAGAAAAGGTACCATAATGAATTTAAGGGGTACAACAACAGGATCGATGAACTTCAGGCAGGTATTTTAACTGTCAAATTGAAGTACCTGGACCAATGGAATTCTCAAAGGCAAAAACTTGCGGATAATTATGATCGTGAACTGAAAAATATTCCAAATTTACAAATACCTACAGTTGCTTCTGAAGCGACGCATGTATACCACTTATATGTTATAAAAACTAACCGGAGAGACGAATTAGCGGCATTTCTTAAGGAAAAGAATATTGATACCCTCATCCACTACCCTATTCCTCCTCACTTGCAAAAAGCATATAAAGATATGGGAAAGATGAAGGGTGATCATCCCATCGCTGAAAAGCTAAGTGAAGAAGTTTTGAGTATTCCCCTTTTCATTGGTATGACAGAAGATCAGCAACTATACGTAATTGCTTGTATTAAAAAGTTTTTTACTGCTTCATGAAGTTAATCCAAACGACAGTCTATGCCGGACTCATCACCGTGATTAGAGTTGCTTCGGGTTTCATCGCCAGCAAAATGGTTGCAATCTTTGCCGGTCCTTTCGGTATTTACCTGATCGGTCAATTTTCCAATTTAGTCACTATCAGTTCGACGTTGTCTACAGGCGCCATCAATAATGGAGTTATCAAATATATTTCAGAATATAATAACGACAAAGAAAATCAAAAAGAAATTATTCAGTCCTCTATTAAACTGACACTACTTTGCTCTGCCATAATAGGTTTGTTTTTGATCCTGGGTGCACCTTACTGGGGCGAACTGTTTTTTCAATCTCATGACTACAATACACTGATCATAGTTTTTGGTGCAACTATTGTTCTAAGTGCCTTAAATACGCTTATAGTGTCTATTTTAAATGGTTTTGGTGAAATAAAAAAATATACAATTATAACTTCATCAAGTACTATTATTGGACTCATTCTTACAATTGTATTAGTTTATAATTTTGAAGCAATTGGAGCACTTTACTCTCTTTTTCTTGCCCCCAGCCTGGTGTTTTTTGTTTCTTTATTTCTAATTAAAAAAGGTAAATGGGTAAATTTTAGAATAACCAATTTAAAGATATCTAATGATACAATAAAAAAATTGGGTAAATTTTCTCTTATGACCATCGTCAGTGCATTGACAATTCCTTTGACACAGATCATTCTCAGGGGTTTCATTGTAAATGAAGCGGGAGAAGAATCCGCTGGGCTTTGGCAAGGAATGTTGAGAGTTTCCGACGGATATTTAATGGTAGTTACTACAGCATTAAGTACATATTATTTACCTAAACTAAGTTCATTAAAAGAAGTGTACGAAATAAAAAAGGAAATAAAAAGAGGCTACCTGTTAATGATTCCTACTTTAATTGTAATGTTGAGCACTATTTATTTTCTTAGAAATTTTATTATTAACCTTTTATATACCGAAAAATTTCAATCAATGTCAGAGCTTTTTCTGTATCAATTAATTGGTGATTTTTTTAAAATGATTTCATGGGTACTTGCATTTTTGATGTTGTCGAAATCATTGACCAAGGTATTTATCATTTCAGAAATTTCATTTAATCTGTTGTACATAATTTTAGGTTATTATCTGATTAATCAGTTAGGTGTCGTTGGGGTTACATTTTCCTATATGTTTTGTTATATATTTTTTTTAATATTTCTGGTGATATATTTTA
>JAYUWT010000031.1:0-2371 GCA_043753405.1 Saprospiraceae bacterium
GGTGTTGTGTTTATGGTTGTAGAATCAAACATGAATTTTAAACTCCATCAATGGGTGTATAATATCCTATTGACTTTCTTGAAATAAAAATGTTGAATAAATATAAACCGGGAAGCCGAAAACGGGATTTAGAGTAAGCGAATAAATACTAATTTTATGATATACCAATTCTGGATCATTTTTGCTATTCTCTTTTTTTCTATTATCATTTTCGATAAAAAATATTGCATGCTTCGGGATATAAGCAGAGCTCCCGGACATCAGCCATATAGTTGGGCAAGAGTACAACTTGCGTGGTGGACCGTAATTGTACTTTCCTCGTTTATTGCCATACTCTGGGATAAAGGCGTAGCACCTACTTTAAATTCTTCGACTGTGATATTGCTTGGTATTAGTGCCGCTACAACAGCAACGGCCAGGGTAATTGATATATCAGACCAGGAAAGTCTCAACCGGAGACACCAAGATGATTTTGGAAAAAATTTCTTTCTTGACATTTTATCCGATCAAAATGGTGTAAGTGTCCATAGATTTCAAACTATTGTTTTTAATGCAGTCTTTGGAACATGGTTTATACACGCTGTCTTAAATAATCTGATAAATGATGACTGTAGTATGTATGGTTATGATGCTGGATTACTTGCGGATTGTTTAAAAACCAAGATTAATTACATAATGCCACCAATAACTGACAATAACCTTATACTTCTGGGACTAAGTTCAGCTACTTATGCAGCATTGAAAATGACAGAGAATAAATCTGGGGAAATAATTGCTGAAAAAAAAGCCGCCGGTTCACAGGATACAACCGAAGTTGAACCGGATGGAAGTGTAGGATAAATACTTAATAAAATCAATTTTAGTTTATGGAAACTCAAGGCAAATTTATATTAATGAAAGCTGATGAATTTCAGCAATTTTTAATTAGCACAGTTGTTACAAGAAATATTACTCGTATACAAAACCATCACACCTTTATTCCATCCTACAGAAATTTTAATGGTGTGAACCATTTTGAAAAAATGAAAGCGATGGAGGCTAATCATATTTCAAGAGGCTTTGGAGGAATTGCTCAACATATAACTACGTTCCCTGACGGTAAAATAGGATTGGGAAGGAGTATGGAAGAAAAGCCTACATGCATAGGAAAAGCTAATACAGGAGGACTCTGTATTGAAAATCTTGGAGATTTTGATTCCGGGCATGATCAAATGACAACTGAACAACATGAAACAATTATCAAAGTGAATGCTTTGCTATGTTTTAAATTTAATCTTACTCCAGGCATTCAAACAATAGTTTATCATCATTGGTTTCGGCTATCTAACGGATTCAGGGATGGAGGAAGAAACGATGGAGACCATAAATCATGTCCTGGAACCAGCTTCTTTGGGGGAAATACAGAAGCAGCATTTACAGGCAACTTATTACCCTTGATAGTTGCGTCTTTGAGTAGTATTAGCACTAACATAAATAATCAATTGCCTTCAGTGCAAGTAGGCATTGTAAAAGCCCGGTTGCTGAATGTCAGAACCGGACCTGATAAAACATTTTCCATTATTGATAAATTAAAAGAGAATGACACAGTTTCTATTTTAGAGACTAATGGGGAATGGGATAGAATTGGTCAGGCAAGGTGGGTTAATGCAAATTTTATTGCTATTAGGTAAGGTAAATAAATATAGTAAATGAACTATCAGAATAATAAAGTTAATTATGGAAGAAATTATTCAAATTGTTACGGTTTTATTTATTCTCAGTATGATTTTCGAAAGAATAAACGAATTTCTGAAGCAATATTTGTCATGCAAAAAGGTTGTAGGAGTAGGATGGTATATAGTAGGTGATACAACTACAAAGTTTCCAGCCGGATCGAAAGAAGAGAAAAGAAGAGAATACAGAATTCTTAAAATGAATTTGTTTATTGGATTTTTAACTTCGTTTTTAGCCCATGCAAGTTTTTTCGATTTATTAAGGAATATTGATAATCCTGGAAAAGTTATAGGATGGTCAGATTTATCAATAGTTATTTCGGGAAAGATAAATTTTGGAACTCCATTTCAATTTGTGATTGGCTGTCTTTTTACCGGAGCTTTTATTAGTATGGGTTCAAAGTTTTGGCATGATTTATTAGACCTACTACTTTATACAAAGAATTTGAAGGAGAAACTTAGTCAAGCGGAAACTTATAAATTCGATAAGTTAGAAGATTTAGATCAATGGCTAAATGTAACTCAAAGTGATGTTGTAAAAAAAGTGTTCGATGAAAACAAAGAGGTTTTAAAAAATCTAAAAAATGTTATCTCTGTAGGCATAGAGAACGATGCTCAAAACAATAGGTTTATCAAAGTGGTCATCAGCGACCAGGATA